>JAFYAZ010000005.1 GCA_017540455.1 Bacilli bacterium
GACCCTCATACGGCAACACTAGGATTATTTTTGTTAAAAAAATAAGAAGCCACCGAATAAAATAGGTCAAAAAGCCCTTTATACCCCATATAGGCATACCAATTGTTTATTGACGAAATTTTTTCAAAAATCCCCTGCAAAAACGCGGTATTTTTTGTTTTGGAAAACTTTCTAACGAAACCAGTTGAGAAAAGGGTTTTATATTCTATAATTACGGCGAGATGGGAAAACTCAAAAGCAAAGTAAACGAATTGAAGAGCGAGTTTAATGACTGGCTCTATGATCATCATAAAACCAAGGCGTCAATCGGCTATGTTTTAGCCATTCTTCTTTCTACCGTGAGCGCCCTCATCTTCGCCGTCGGCTTCAACACCTTCATGGATCTTGGGGTCCTTGTTGGAGAAGGGGACGTCCTTCACCAGAAGATTCTTTCCGGTGGCATGTCCGGTCTCTCCCAGGTCATCACCCTTATCTGCGAATTATGCGGTTGGAAGACTGTAGCAGAAGGTGGCACCCTTGATGAGCATACCGCTTACGCCGTCCTTTACTTTGTCCTCAATGTTCCTCTTCTCTTCGTTGCCTGGTTTGGTATCGGAAAGAGATTCTCGATCATGACCCTCGTCAACGTCGTCGAGACTTCTATCTTCATCAGATTATTCACCGTCACGAATATCCCATTCCTTAAACTCATCGCTGACTTCACCGTGCAGAACGGAGGCATGCTTTCTAGAGCCTTGTTCGGTGGTGTGTGCACAGGCTTATCATCCGCGCTCGCATACAAAGGCGACTTCTCCGCTGGTGGAGTCGACATCATCGCTTACTACATTGGCCTTAAGAAAAAGACCCTCGTCGGAAGCTATGCCGTCATCCTCAATGGCGCGACCCTTCTCGTCTTCATCCTTCTCTCAATTACCAAAGAGGGCTGGGGCGATGCCGATATGGCTGCGAGATACGTCGTTGGTGCCTTCTACACCGCGATCTACCTCTTCGTCACCAAACTCGTTGTCGATGCAATCAACACTCGAAACAAGAAAGTCAAAGTGGAAGTTATTACTTCCAAAGAGGCTCTTGGCGATGTCCTTATTGAGAGCTTCCCTCACGCCGCAACCAAACTCCAAGGCAAAGGCGTCTACAGTGGTAAAGATAAATTCGTCTTCATCATGGTTATCTCATCGGACGAGCTTAATGCCGTCATGAGACTCATCCAGAGAGAAGACAATGAGAGCTTCGTTGAGGTCATGCCTCTCACGAACGTGGCAGGGCGATTCTTCACGAAACCAATCAAATAAAAAAAGGAGCTGTTTGACCAGCTCCTATTTTTTAATCAGGGAAGTTGATTACTTCTTTTTCTTGCCGAATAAATCCATGGCAGCTGGAAGGATAGCAAGAGCACCAGCAGCGATGTAGAGGATGGCGGCAATGATCCAAGTGGCGTTGAGAGCGTGATCGGAATATGGGTTGGTAATGGCAGAAGCTCCGTAGCCGCTTGTGGTAACAGAACATGGCTGAGACACGAAGACGAAGACGCCGCCGATGACCAAAGCACAAAGAGCGACGAGGTTGACGAGTCCAGCGAATTTCTCAAGCTTGAGAAGTGGAAGGATAACACCAAGGAGGAGAGCGATAACGCCAACCATGGCGAGTATCCAGCCAAGGGTCGCAGACCAAGCTGCATCCAAGTGACTCTTGACGCCAGCAAGCTCGCCCAAATCTTCACCAAAAATGGCTGCGGTGCCATTGATAACATGGTCGCCATTAGAGAATGCAGGGGTTGTCATCATTAAAATGAAACCGACAACAGCGATGACAGCAGCTAAGAAGCCGGAGTATTTAAGGAATGTTTTCATTTGTAAACAATCCACCTTTCGACTTTCATTATAACTTTTAAAAAAGCGATTCCACAATGAGCGAACATTTTTTATCGCCTGAGTGGACTCTCTTTTTGAGGTGCTCTACAATACCCCCTGGGGGTATCTATGAAGAAGAAGTACAACGTAACCGGAATGATGTGCGCAGCCTGCCAGGCTAACGTCGATCACGCAGTCTGCAAAATCGAGGGCGTCAACAGCGTCAACGTCTCTCTTTTGGCCAACAATATGGTCGTTGATTTTGATGAATCGAAAGTGAGCGATGAGACCATCATCCAAGCGGTCACCAAAGTCGGTTATGGCGCATCCCCATTCGTAAACGAATCCCTCAAAAAAATCCAAGAGAAAAAGAAAAAGGAACTATGTGCGCGCCTCGTACGTCTCATCGTTTCCCTTTGTTTACTCGCTCTCCTAATGGTCGTCTCCATGGGAGGCATGATGCTTCATGAGTATGGCGGTTGGCCAAGTATGGATGACCCTAATTTCTCGCTCATCGCCTTCATCGAAGTCACCCTTCAGATCCTTATCCTCATCCCAATTATCATCATCAACTTCAATTACTTCACCTCTGGCTTCAAGAGTCTTTTCAAACTTCATCCGAATATGAATAGCCTCATCGCTTTAGGAAGCTCTATATCCCTTTTATATAGTCTTTATTCATACGCGACGATGATTGTTGGCTGGGCCAATAACGATGTCAGTCAGGTCATGGTTCATTTCATGAATCTCTACTTTGAGGCGGCAGCGATGATCCTTGTCTTCGTCTCAATCGGAAAGTACTTCGAAAAGAGAGCGACCAACAAAACCACTGAATCGATAACGAGCCTGATGGCCCTCACTCCTGACACCGCGTATGTCCTAAGGAACGGAGAAGAGGTGGAGGTCCAAACCGAATCCCTCATGCTTGATGATTTGGTTGTGGTCAAACCAGGGCAATCGATCCCAACAGACGGAATCATCATAGATGGATATGGCGATATCGACGAATCGACCATCACCGGAGAGTCTCTCCCGATCCACAAAGCCAAAGGCGACAAAGTCATTGGAGCGACCATCAACAAGAATGGCTCATTCACCTTCAAAGTCACATCGGTTGGGAAAGACACAACAATCTCTCAGATCATCGGTCTTGTTGAAAAAGCCAGCGAATCCAAAGCCCCGATGGCCAGACTCGCCGACAAAATATCTTTGATATTTGTTCCAGCCGTCATCGGATTATCAATCATCACATTTGTTGTTTGGATGATTCTCACAAACCTCAATATCGTTCCTGTCGCCGCAACAAGAACACCTCTTTCCTTATCCTTAAGGTTTGCCATAACCGTTCTTGTCATTTCTTGTCCATGCGCTTTAGGTTTAGCGACTCCAGTCGCCATCATGGTCGGAACCGGCAAAGGCGCGGAGAACGGCATCCTCATCAAATCAGCTGAAGCCTTTGAAAGACTTGAGAAGGTTGATTATGTTCTTTTCGACAAAACCGGAACCCTCACCAAAGGGGAAATGAGTGTTCGTTCAATCAAGGTTTATGAGGGTGATGAATCCTCTCTCCTCAAAGTCGCTGAGGCAGTGGAAGCCCATTCCGAACACCCTCTCTCGAAAGCGGTCGTCAATGAAGCCAAAAAGAGAAACATCGAAGTCTCTTTAAGCAAATCTTTCGAATACATTCCTGGCGAAGGAGTTGAAGGTGATGAGACGGTCATCGGAAACGCTTCTCTCATGAAAGAAAAAGGAATCGATATCTCAAAAGCAGAGACGGATTTCCTCTCCTTCTCGAAGCAAGGCTGGACACCTCTCTATGTCGCGAAAGACAAACTTGTGATTGGCCTAATTGCCATTGGCGATGAAGTCAAAGAAAACAGCCGATTTGCCATAAAACCCCTGCAAAACCTCGGTAAAAAGGTTTTCATCGTCACCGGAGACAACAAGATTACCGCCCAAGCGATCGCCGATTCTTTAGGGGTTGATGACGTGTATTCAGAAGTCCTCCCAAGGGACAAGGAAGCAATCGTTTCTAAGCTCCAAAAAGATGGTCATAAGGTCGCTTTCATTGGCGATGGGGTGAACGACGCTCCAGCCCTCACAAAAGCCGATATTGGTATCGCCATCGGAGCGGGTTCCGACATCGCGATCGACTCCGCCGACATCATCCTTGTGAGAAGCGATCCGCTTGATGTCGTGTCCGCGATCGAACTCAGCCATAAGGTCGTCTTGAACATCAAAGAGAATCTTGGCTGGGCGTTCTTCTATAACCTCTTGCTTATCCCTCTTGCGGCAGGAGTGCTCTACCCATACGTCATCATGCAACCGATGTATGGTTCAATCGCCATGTCGATATCATCAGTGACCGTCGTCCTCAATGCGTTGAGGCTACGTCTATTCAAAAGAAAAGCTATTAAAAAAGGAGAATGAATATGCTCAAAAAACAAATCGTCAACATTGAAGGAATGATGTGCGAAGGCTGCGCCCGCACGGTCACCAGCGTCCTTGAAGCCCTCCCAGGCGTCAAGAAAGTTAAGGTCTCTTATCAGAAGGGCATCGCTGAAGTTAAAGCGGAAGCTCCTCTTTCTGAGGAAGAGTACAAAAAGGCCTTAGGAGAGACACGTTTCAAATTCGTGTCATTAAAGTAATGAAAGCAGATCCGAAAAAGGTTAAACGCCAGCTCGCTATAGCGAAAGGCCAGATCGAAGGCATCCAGAAGATGGTGGATGAAGACGCCTACTGCATCGACATCTCAAACCAACTCATGGCCGCGATCGCCGTTTTGAAGAAAGCCAATGAGATCGTTCTTTTGGCCCACATCAAACACTGCGTCCATGACGCGTGCTGCGAAAAAGAGCTTGATGAAAAACTAGGCGAAGTAGGGGCGTTACTCCGTCGAATGGGCGAATAAACCATTCAAAGTATCATTACAATGTCATTTTTTAGTGTACTGTCTTGCAGAGTATCATTACAATGATATAATATAATTGGAAAAAGAGATTGATTCCAAAGAGGCACTAAATGGCAAAAAAGACAATCTATCACGGCTCAGTAAGCATAATTGAAAAACCAGTTTTCGGTATGGGAAATCCGTATAACGACTATGGTTTGGGTTTTTATTGCACCGAGAATCTTGAGCTTGCCAAAGAATGGGCCTCTTCCGACAGCGAAAAAAGCGGTTTTGCGAATATATATGAAATAGATTTGTCAGGGCTGAAGGTCTTGGATCTTACTGACAAAGAGTATTCCATCTTGAATTGGATGGCCGTGCTTGTTAATCACAGAACCTTCAATTTGAATTCCGACATCTCAATCAAAGCAAAGGAATTCTTAACGAAGCGCTACTTCGTCGATGTCAGTCAATATGACGTGGTCATTGGCTATCGCGCAGACGACTCTTACTTCAGATTTGCTAGGGATTTTTTGAATAACACCATCTCCGTTGAGAAACTTTCTCGAGCAATGGAATTAGGAGAACTCGGCAAGCAAATAGTCCTCATTAGCAAGAAGGCCTTTGATGCTTTGCGTTATATTGAAAGCGTTCCGGCCGAAAAACAAATCTACTATGTCAAAAGAGTTGAGAGAGACAGACAAGCAAGAGCAGCTTATAACACCGTTACCAGAGCCTCTAGCGTAGATGGAGAATACATCAACGACATCATGAGGAGAGAGGAAAAAGATGCTAATTAAAGCGTACGATAAGAATTATTTGGAAGACGTTTCCGATAATCTGGGAACGATGCTTGAATATGCTCGTGGCTGCAGCTTTGACCCAAGGGTTTTTTGGGAGATGTTCGTCTCTTCGAAAGTAGCAGTTGAGATTGAAAACGGTAATCCTAAATACCTCTCCGGCTATTCCGCTTTCGATTATGTGGAAATCATCATCAATACTTCTCCGGTCTATGAAAGGAAACTCTCCGGCAAATTGATGCCCGCGGATTGCAAAGTCGAGGACGATATGTGCTACTGGTCGGGTTATGCCGTTGCAAGACTTCAATATGCAAGCGGCCTCTCTTTCTATGAGTTAAACAAATTGGTGCCAATCCAAGATGTTTTTGAGATGTACCACATTCTTCATGAGGCCGACATTCAAAAGTTCGTCGATATGGCCCTTGAGCGGATAAAAAGAAAGAAGACTGAGACCAATTTGAAGGCAATCAGGCGAGCGAGCGGACTCACCCAGCGAGAGCTTTCGGAAAGGGCAAGCGTCGATCTCCGTTCAATCCAAATGTACGAACAACGCCGAAACGACATCAACAAAGCACAAGCCGACACGCTTCATAACTTGGCAAAAGCGCTTGGTTGTAAAATTGAAGATTTGTTAGAGCGCTTCTAATTGCTTGGCGCTTATTTCGACAGTTTGGCCTGAACCTGATCAATTTGTTTTTGGGTAAGGCCGATGCTCTGCCCAGTATGCGGCTGGGAAGATTATGGTTTTGAGAAGAATCCAGACGACAAACCGAATCCTTCAATGATGTTGTTTAACGAAAGAAAACGATGGTTTCAGGAACAAAGAAGCATCGATCCAAAATTCAAGGTTACAGGCAATAAGAAATCAAAATAAAAACTCCTCGGCGTAAAAACCTAGGAGTTTTTTAACACTTGGCGGAGAAGGAGGGATTTGAACCCTCGCTGGACTTGCGCCCACTATCAGTTTTCGAGACTAACCCCTTCAGCCGCTTGGGTACTTCTCCGGCGTGAGAAATCATAAACCACAGGGGGGCTCTTTAGCAAGAAAAGATGTGTCCTTCATCAATTTGTTCCCTTAATGGCTTTTACGCGTGTTAAAATGCTCTCGTGGTCTAAGACCACATTTTAGTCATGGCAGAGTTTTTCAAGAACATCCTAAATTGGCTCTCTGGCCTCGATTGGCCGTTCATTTTCAGAGTCGCTCTTTTCGTTCTTGCCGTCGCCAGCGTCATCACCTTCTTGATCACCTTCCTTCTCGCAAGGAAAAAAGATGATGAATATTTCAAGGCCATGACCTATGAAGCTTCGAATATCCGCGTATACAAAGTCGACAACACTTTGGATGTCGTCACCTTCTTCAATCTTGGTGCCATGAGCGAGAAGCGTACCTGCTCCATCCAGCAGTTCTATGATTCCTTCCCAGGACATGAGCCTAACCGCATCAAGGTTTGGGTCAATGATGTCCTTGAAGGAAAGCAAACCACCGATTACCTTCAGACAACCGTCTTCTTTAAGAGGTCCACGAAGAAGTTCCCGGCCTTCCTTAGAGTGGCCAAGAGCGATCCAGTCAAAGGCATCGTCCACTTAGAGAGCTACATCCTTCTCGAAAAGAAAACAGGAAGGTCTCTCAACGGTCCTTCTCTCCTTCTTTCCTCTGAACGTGATTTCGTCGATTACCTTAAGGCCAATGGAACCAGCAACGGCATGACCTTCTGCTTCGCGATTAGGCCAAAATATTATGGTTTTGCTGAGGGAAATAAAGAAACGAAGCTCAATCGTTCCTTCCTTCTTAGATACCGTTTGGCCCTTGAGCCATTCGTCAAAGCACCTGCCAAACTCCTTGGCGGGGGAGAGGCGGAATACATCATCGCCAACTACGACATGAACGACAACACCGAGGCCATCAGCTTCGCCCTCAAGGTCGTCAACAGCGTCACCTCATCGCTTAAAGCAAACCGCAAACCGCATGACCCTCTCTTTGAGATCAAAGTCGGTGTTGTTGCCAACAAAGACCTTCTCGGTGACGGTACCGCCATTCTCCTAGCTTCAAGGAAATGCGCGGCCAACGCCTTCGAATATCCTTCGTCCGTCTACTTCTACAAACAGGGTATCGACGATTACGCGGAGACAAGCGAATCCGGCAACTACCGCAGCGAGGTCGAGCGCATCATCTACGAAAAGAAGATCCTCTACACATATCGACCCGTCTACTCAATCGGAAGGAGACGCGTCTATGGCTTCATCGGAAGAGCGGAGCCTACCGCCGACTGCGCCTTCTATAACATGGAAGAGCTTAAGAACTACGCTCTCAGAGCGAAAGACGAGAAGAACCTCTTCGCCGCCATCGCCAAGAACCTAGTCGGAACATACATCGCCGAAAGAGAGCTCAAGAGCCAAAAGCTCTTCTACCCGGCCCTCATGAGCGAACTAGAATCGATCCCTACCTTCTTCAAGCGTCTAAGGAACGCCAAAGAAGCGAACCTCGTCTTCACCTTAAAGGAGTCTGACGTCAATAACGTCGTCGGTTCCGTCGGTGTGGCAGAGGTCATAAGGCTCATCAAGGACATCCACGAGAATGGCTACGACATTGCCTTCGTCCTAAGTGGCAAAGCTCTCCTCATCGACCAAGACATCTTGGCCTTAGGTGACAGCTTCATCGTCGACTTCAGCTCACATGGCAGCGAGCGCAACATGGACGCCACGATCAGGTCACAGCTCCACGCTCTCGTAGAGAGGCTCATCAGATTCAAGAAGCCGATCATCGCAAGCGACCTTAAGAACTGGGATTCGATCGAGCTCGTCGTGAGCAGTGGCATCGACTACATCAGCTGCGACATCTTCGCCCCATTCAGCCGCGAGATCGTCGAGGTGAGCGAGAAACACGAGACCCGTGTCCTTGAAATGAAAGGTATCAACACAAACTGGAAAGGGAAATAATCATCAACATGGAAAACAAAAACAACGCAATCACATCGCAATCACAGGATTTCGCCCAATGGTATACGGACGTCGTCCGCAAAGCGGAGCTTATGAACTATGCCTCCGTCAAAGGCTTCATCAACTATTTGCCTTACTCTTACGCCATCTGGGAAGAGATCCAGAATTACTTCAATAGGCGCATCAAGAATGAGCTTGGCGCCAAAAACGTCTATCTCCCTCTCGTCATCCCGATGAGCATGTTCAACAAAGAGAAAGAGCATGTCGAAGGCTTCGCCCCAGAGGCCCTCATCGCCACGATCGGAGGAGCCAAGCAGCTTGAAGACCCTCTCGTCATCCGCCCAACCTCCGAGATTCTCTTCAGCGACCTCTACAAACAGATCGTCTCCTCTTATAGAGACCTCCCGATTTCCTTCAACCAGTGGTGCTCCGTCGTCCGTTGGGAAAAGACCACCCGCCCATTCCTCCGCGGCTCTGAATTCCTTTGGCAGGAAGGACACTGCTTATTCGAGACCGAAGAAGAAGCCAGAGACAACGTCAAGAAGGCCCTCGACATTTACGATGACCTTGGCCGTGACCTCTTAGCCATCCCATTCCTCAAAGGTAAGAAGACCGAGAACGAGAAGTTCGCCGGAGCTATTGCCACCTACACCATCGAGGCTCTCATGCCAGATGGAAAGGCTCTCCAAAGTGGCACTTCCCACTATTTAGGGCAGGGATTTGCTGAGGCTTATGGCATTCATTACCTCGGAAGACAAAACAAACTTGAGACCCCTCACCAGACCTCTTGGGGCGTCTCCACAAGACTCCTTGGCGCCATCATCATGGTCCATGGCGATGACAATGGTTTGGTTCTCCCTCCACGTGTTGCCCCGACCCAGGTCGTCATCGTCCCAATCAAGATGCAAGCCGAAGGCGTCCTCGATGCCTGCCACGAGATCTATGATTCCCTCAAGAAGCAGGGCATCAGGGTCAAGCTTGATGACGATGATTCAAGAACCCCAGGCTGGAAGTTCGCCCAGTACGAGATGAAAGGCGTCCCTCTCCGCATCGAAGTCGGACCAAGAGACCTCGCCAATGGTCAGGCCGTCCTCACCAAGCGCGTCAACGGCGAAAAGAAGATCCTCCCAATCAAGGAGATTGAGTCACTTTGTGCCCCTCTCCTCGACGAGATCCATAACGACATGTATCAGAAGGCCCTCAAGTACCGCGACGCCCACATCACTAAAGTGAATAGCATCGAAGAGCTCAATGCCGCTCTCGATAACGTCGGCGGTTACGCGATGCTTGCCTATGACGGCACCCCTGAAAGCGAGCTCAAGATCAAAGAGCTTACCAAAGGCGGCACCGCCCGCTGCATCGCCGAAGAGCTTCCTGAAGATACCTCGCTCGTCGATCCAGTCACTGGCAAAAAAGCACGCATCATCGCCTATTTCGCTAGAGCGTATTAATCACGCACGAATAGAATTAAAGCCTCCTCAAAAAAGGAGGCTTTTTTGTTTGTCAGAGGCTAGCAAATTATTCTACAATTTGTGTATGAGCAACGAACTTGAGAACCTTGGCTTTTCTTTGAGAATCGACTCGAGCAAAAGCGTCAACTATGTGAACTATCAGGCTGAGAGCCTTCTTAAAGAAGCCCTTGGCAACAAACAGAATTCTTTTTCTTTCCTCCGCCAGGTCGTCATCAAAAACGACACCGACAAGGATATGAGGGATGTCCGCCTTTCTTTCAAAGCGAATCCTGAATTCTTTGAAATCCATTCGGTCAGAATCACTTGCCTCGAGAAAAAGAAAGAGACCGTTGTCGATTCTTTCCAAATCATCCTCGATCCTCTCAAGCTCTATTCCCTTAACGAAGCGATCCCTGGTTCTCTTGTCGCCACGATCACAAACGAGACAGGGGAGATGCTTGCGACCACCTCAGTTGATCTCCGCTTCCTCCCAATCGAGGAAAGCGCCTCTTCAGAATGGATCGATGAGATTCTCGCTTCCTTCGTCACTCCAAATGACCCTCTCGTCAAAGGGCTTGTCGCCAAAGCGGCCGCCATCAAGAAAGAGAAATATGGCAGCAGCGCTTTCGACGATTACCAAACCCATGACCCAAATGCCGTCCTTGAAGATATCGATTCCCTTTATCTTGCTTGCCAGGCATCCAATATCCGCTATAGCACGACCCCAGCCTCTTTTGAGAAAGTATTCCAACGCGTTAGGCTTCCTCGCGAAGTCATTGAAGGAAGGGTGGGCAACTGCTTAGATTCCTCTCTCCTTTTCTGCTCGCTCCTTGAGTCGATTGGTTTGAGGCCTATCCTCATCCTCACCCATAGCCACGCCCTTGTGGGTTGCTGGCTTGAGGAACTCTCATTCCCTTCAAGCAAAGAAGAGAATCTCCAAAGCCTTTTGAACAACGCTTCCGAAGGCTTCAATCACCTTGCCTTAATCAATGTCGTCGACTTCTCTGAAGGAACCGAAATCACCTTCGACAAAGCGATGAATAACGCCAAAGACTATCTTGAGAAAGAGAAGAGGTTCAGCTACGCCCTCGACATCAAGATGTGCCGCAAGGAATGGATCCTCCCAATCCCAACCAAGAAAGAGGCTGAGGATGGCACCGTTTATTTCGATTTCCCTAGCATTTCCAGCACGGAATACAGTCTTCCTAACATCGACGTAGGCAATAGACGCTTCCTCCCAGAGGACGCCAAAGGCAACAAAAACCGCTACGACTATTGGGAAGAAAAGCTCCTTGATTTGAACCTCAGGAACCGCCTCATCAACTACAAAGGCGGACTCCGTGGAGTCGAGATTGAAGTGGTGGACCCTCTTGAATATCTCGCCTTCCTTTCCGACAAAGAGAAGATCAGCCTTGTCCCTGCTTCCCTTAAGCTAAGCGAAAGCGATAAGAAACAACCTCTCTCCTTCGATGAGAAAGTCTATGGTCCAACCATCAAAGAGAACTATGCGAAATCGATGCTCATCGCCGTCAATAAGAGCGATGACCCTGATGACGCTCTCAAAGCCTTAGCCAGAAAGAGCAACACCAGCATCGAAGAAAGTGGCTGCAACCCTCTCTTCTTAACCCTTGGCGAAATCCGTTGGTACGACAACGAGAAAGCCGCTGAAAGAGGAACCGGAGCGATGTACGCCCCAATCTTCCTTCTTGAAGGAAAGATGCCAAGAAGAAAGAACGGTCCTTTCTATACCCTTGATTACGATTTTGACGATATCGGGCTCAATAGCACCTTCTTCCAATACCTCAAACAGAACTTCGATTTGGATTTCTCCAAACTCTATCCTCTCCCAAGACTTGCTAACGGCCAGGTTGATGTCCGTCTCATCTATAACGAGATCAGGAACATCATCGCCCCGATGAAGAACTGGCTTCTCTTTGAGAACAGAAGCGTCCTTTCCCTTTTCAACTTCTCGCACTTCGTCATGTGGAGCGATCTTAAGAACCATCGCAACACGATCATGAACAATAAGCTCGTCGCTTCTTTCGTCTATGGCGAGAAGAAGTGGAACGATGCCGAAAACCTCATCCCTGCCAATGAGATGGACGAGAGAATCAACCCTCGTGACATCGCGACCGCTCTCCCGGCCGACTCAAGCCAAATCAAAGCCATCTCCGATGCCGAAGAAGGCGAATCCTTCATCCTTGATGGCCCGCCAGGCACTGGCAAATCCCAGACGATCGCCAACATGATCACGAACTTCCTCTACCACGGCAAGAAGGTCCTCTTCGTCGCTGAGAAAGAAGTCGCCCTCGATGTCGTTAAGAGAAGGCTTGATGACCTCCATTTAGGCCAGTTCTGCTTAGAAATCGCTTCCCTCAATAAGCCTAAGAGCGAGATCCTTTCCATCTACTCCAAACTCCTTGCTATGGGCCCTTTGGAGAACGCTGAGGATTACCGTTCCTTAAGCGACTCCATCATGGACAAGAGGGGAGAGCTCAATTCCATCATCGAAGACCTCCATTCAAGAGGCTCATATTTCATCTCCCCATACGAGGCCATCGTCGGATACCTCGAGAACGAGAAATACAAAACCGATACGGAAATCGATCCGAAGTTCATCGGTTCTTTAAGCCCACAGAAATATCTTGAGGTCATGAGTGCCATCTCGGCCTACGTCTCCTTTGTCAAACCATTCTCGTCCTATGGACGCAGCCCATTCATCGGCTTCCAGAAGAGAGAATATTCCCTTGATTACAGAACCAAGGTTTTCGCTGAGCTCGATGAGCTTGTCGACATCTGCAAAGACTGCGAGCTTGCGACTTATAACGCCTTCTTCAAAGAAGGATCGCTCTATGAGTCATATAAGAACGTCGAAGCCTACCTCAACGTCATCAGCGAGCTCCAAGGCGACATCCCATATTGGTATGAATACCTCCTTGACTCTCAATTCCTTGAGAACGAGGAGAACTTACGCGCCCTTACCAAACTCAAGATCAAACTCGCCCGCGACAAAGACGCGGTTGCCATTAACTTCAATGACAGCGTTTATACCGCCTTTGATCCTCTCCAGCTTGAGAAAGAATATGAGGAAGCCAATAAGCTTTCCTTCTTCAAAAAGATCTTCGCCCTCAAGAAGCTTAGAGACAGGCTCAAACCATTCGTCACCGACAAGAACGTCATCAAAGGAGATGGCCTCAAAAAGTCCCTCGATTTGTTAAAAGAAGCGTATTTTGACGAGGAAAATGTGAAAAAATGCGATTCATATTCCCGCTTCATCTTGGGTGAATATGACTTCTCTAGCTCTGCCGAAAGCAACCAGCGCCTTAGCGAGCTTGAGACTACTCTTAGCATCGCCAAGAACATCCAGAAAATGGAGTTCAAGAATGACAAGGGCGAGGAATTCGTCAACTACATCCATAGCGCGGCAAGGGGTGCCATCTATAGCGACTCCAACTCCAAGCTCAAGAAGATGTTCGCCATCTTCAACGACAAGAAGAAAGAGCTCAAAGACCGCTTCGAATTCGATATCGATCAATACTCTGACCAGCATGACTACTTCAAGTATCTCGGTGGCAAGCTTTCGGATGCTTGCTCATCTAGCGGAAGGCTCTCAGAGTGGTGCAACCTCTTAGCCTATCTTGACCGCATGGAAAGCGTGGTCGATGAGGCTTTCTTCAAAGACTACCTTAATGGCAAGATCAGCGAAGAGAATCTCCTCCCAACCTTTAAAGCGGACGTCTATCTCGCTTACCTCAAACGCGTCCTCCCTGAAAGGGACCTCTCAACCTTAAGCGCTTCAAGCACCGAAGAGCTTGTTAAGTCTTACCGCGAAGAGATGGCGAAGATCCAAAGCCTTGCCGTCAATGTCGTCGCGGCTTCAATCACTGAGAAGTATCCAAAGAACGCGGACACCTTCGCCTCAAGCACGAACGCCTACAAACTCACCAAGCTTGCCAAGAACGGTGGCAGGGGAGCCTCACTCCGTTACATCTTTGATGAATTCAAAGACCTCGTGATGACCTTGACCCCATGCTTCCTGATGTCCCCGGTCGCAGTCGCCCAATATCTCAACATCGAGAAATACCATTTCGACGTCGTCATCTTTGATGAGGCCTCTCAGATCCCAACCTCCGAAGCCGTTGGGGCGATGGCGAGAGCCGACTCCGTCATCATCGCTGGCGATGAGCAGCAAATGCCTCCAACCAACTTCTTCGTCTCCGCTATGGGCATCGGTGAGGACAACCTTGCCTCCCTTAACTCAGTTGACGAGGACCTTGAGTCGCTTCTTGACGATGCGATTTCCCTTTCCTTCCCTCGCGAGAGACTCAACTGGCACTACAGAAGCCGCCACGAGTCGCTAATTGCTTTCAGCAATAACCGTTTCTATGGCAATAGCCTTCTTACCTTCCCATCCCCAATCAGCGAAGAGGAATCCGTCTCTTATCGCTACGTCAATGGAGCCTACGAAAGAGGAAGGGGCATCAACAAGCCAGAAGCCCAGGAAGTCGTCAAAGAAGTCGTCCGTCGACTCAAAGATGACAAGCTCAGGCAGCGTTCCATCGGTGTCGTCACCTTCAACGAAGCCCAGCA
The DNA here is from genome assembly GCA_017540455.1 of Bacilli bacterium. Taxonomy (GTDB): domain Bacteria; phylum Bacillota_I; class Bacilli_A; order RFN20; family CAG-826; genus UBA4951. The sequence goes on from JAFYAZ010000005.1 coordinate 14,516, forward strand.
GAACCTTATCGAAGACATGCTCGACAAAGAGCTCTCTAAGAATGAGTTCCTCGATCCTCTTCCAGGAGGGGAGAAGATCCTCATCAAGAACCTAGAGAATGTCCAAGGCGATGAGAGGGATGTCATTCTCTTTAGCACGACCTATGGACCAGATAAGAAATACGGCCTTTCCCTCAACTTCGGACCTTTGTCCCAGAAGAAGGGCGAGAGAAGGCTTAACGTCGCCGTCAGCCGTGCGAGAGAAGAGATGATCGTCTTCTCAAGCATGAAGCCAGAGGAGATCCAGGCCGAACGCGCCAAAAACATGGGTGCTTCCTATCTCCGTGACTTCCTCTTCTTCGCGAAGAACGGCCTCAATTCCTTAGCCAACAGAAACCAAAACGAAATGGGCGATGAGCCAACTTCAATCGCCACTTTCTTAAAGAAAGATCTTGAAGATCTTGGCTATGTCGTCGTCGAGAACCTTGGCGCTTCGACCTTCAAGATCGACCTCGCCATCTCCGCGAAAAACAAACCAAACGAATTCGTCCTCGGCGTCATCATCGATAACTCCAAGAACGCCTCTCTCACTTGCCGCGACAGGCACATCAACGAACCATTCGTCCTCAATAGGCTGAGATGGAATATCCATCACCTCTATTCCGTTGAGTATCTCGACCACAAGGAAGAGGTCATCAAGGACATCGTGAACGCCTTCAACCGTTCCCTTAACGGAGAAAGGCTCTACGAGGATATCTCCACGAACAAAGATCCTCTCTTCGTCAAGAAAGTGGTGGATGTCTCTCCTAATAAGAAACCGTATGTACGCGCGGAATACGTTCCTGAAAGAGGGCCGAACGCGATGAACGAAGTCGATATGTTCGCTTTCTTCATGGAAACAATCGGCACCGAATACCCAATCTCCTTAGAACTTCTTGAATCAAGGTTCAGAGAGACCTTCGACTTAGGAAGAATCGGCTCTGTCGTGAGAAACAAGTTCACCCTTGCCCTCAATAACGTCAAGGTCAACATCGAATGCTGCGGTGGTCATAACTTCTATTACCCAAGAAGCGTCGAAATGAACTCCAACCGTTTCTGGAGAGCGACCGAGGAAGGCGACTCCCGTAGGCTTGTCGATATCTCTTACATCGAGATCGGCAACTGCGCGGCCGACCTTATCGCCAACCAAGGCACGATGAGTCTCGATGACCTTTGCCATGAAATCAACCTCGCCTTCGGGTATGCGCTTCTTAAGAAGACGAACTACGATTACGTGAGGAACGCCATCAAGTGGAACTGCTCTAGAAGGAATGGTCTCTACATGATTGGCGAGGACCAAGTCGGAATTAGATAAAAAAAGAAATCCGTGGACGATTTGCCACGGATTTTTTGTTATTCAAGGGTGATATCGGAATCCTGACGCCTTAGGATTGCGGGGATTTTGTTTGTGGTTGGGAATTCCTTCTCAGGATATCCGCCAATCTCGAAAGCGGTCTTTGCGAGCTCCCTAATGATCTCGTATAAGGCGACTCTTTCTCTTTCCGGATAGAACTCGTATCTCACGAAAATGTCATTCGCCCCGAAGTTGTTTAGGTAGTCAGGGTAGAGGATCGATTTCTCGCCATAGCGGAAGACGGAGTGGAGGAATCTCTTTCCATCAGCAGGGATATATGAATCCATGCATTTGGAAAGGAATAAGTCCTTCTCTTTGATGAGAGAGGTCAATTTGGCAAAAGCCTCATCGGGAATGTCTCTCAACTCTTTCCTTCCTTCAAAGGATTTGGAAGCAAGCCTTCTCCTTTCGATCTCGAGGGTTTTCTTCTCTAAATCGAAGGAATAGCAAACAGACTCCCTCTCGTAGGGATTCTCGTAGAAGGATGGGCCTGGGATTCTCAAATAGAATTTGCTTTCCATGAGCGTAATTGTATCCATCTTCTTGCCCATAATCAAATTGACTCCGCTTGCCTCTAGGCAAAAGAGAGGCTACTATGAAACCGCTATGAATATCTACGACTCATTCAAAGACAACGAATTCATCAAGGTCCTCGGTGACAAGCCTACGCCATGCCGCTTCACCTCTAAGAGCGACCTCCAGAAAGCTCCGATCGGGGAGAACACGAAGTTTTTGTATTACATCTATAAAGACGAAGCCGGTTACCACAGCGACTGGGCTTGGTCAGATAACCCTGCCGACCTCACCGAATTCCTTCTCGATTACTTAGTCGCCAAAGCGATGTTCAAAGAGATTGACATCGATGAGAAGAATAGCGACGGCCTTGAGACGCACTGCCTCCAGGAATCCTTGCTTCTTGTTTTGGTCGACGCGATCAAAAACAGAACCATCGACCCAAAATACTGGGGCGATTTCAATACTGCTTTAGCGGAATTTCTTAACGCTTCCGACAAAGGAGAGGACCTTAACCTCGCCTCTCAGAACTTAATGGATTTCACATCCGGACTCTTCTATTCCCTCACTTGGAATTTCTTCGATGGCCTAGATGAGACAAAAGCCGCGCTCAAAAGCCATAACATCAACATTCAAAACGACAATATTGCAGATAGTCTTCTAAGAGATAAATCAATATAATTAGGCACATGAGGAAGAATAAAGCCCTTTTAGCCATCCTTGGAACCAGCGCGCTCCTCTTTTCTTGCGCGGTCAGTTTAAGCAGGGATGAGGCCACTGAGCTTCTCGATAGAATCGTCCTTCGCGTCGCCGAGGGAGATTTTGAGGTTCCAGAGACATATAGCTATTCTTCCCATTCGGTTTACTCAACCGAGCATGAGCAAGACATCAATTACTCATACGCGAAGACTTCGAAATACCATTACATGCACTGCAAGACCGTGACCAAGACCGGCAACAAGGACGTCACGGATAGCAACGGCACATATAAAGCCAGTGAGACCGAGACCGTTGACGAATATTACTATCTCGATCCGGCAGCGGTGGAGAAAACCTTCATCACTTACATCGCCAGAGAAGTAGACACTGTCCCTGAGGATAGCAACACAAGCATTCCAAAAGGCCACACGAAGAAAATCGTCTCCTTCCAGGAAATGATAGGGGAGGACGCTCTCTCTTCTTGGGAGACCAAGATGAGCGACATCGACGGTGACCGCTATAGCAAAGACATCTCAACCGTCGCCCAGGAATGCGACGAATTCCTGAAGTCGCTATATGGCAAACACAACGTCTACGTCAAAGAATCGAAATATGAATCCCTTGGCGAAGGCAGCCTCGATATGTTCGTCACCACCTATGGTGAGGGCAAAGAGGAATCGATCACAGCCACCTTCGATCAGTATTTGGTTAAACGCTACGACGTCAGAACCGAATCGGTCATCAAGACTTCGACCTATAACTGGAACAACGCAAAATTCATCTATCCTGACCTTGCTTTGGCCCGTTCGGAAATGGAAGCTTCCTCCTCATCAACAATTGCTCAACTTTCCTAATGCGTTATTAAAACGTTTGTAGTATAGTACTTCTTGCGAGTTGGAGGCGTACCCAAGAGGCCGAAGGGGACGGTTTGCTAAACCGTTAGACGGGGATTCCCGTGCTCGAGTTCAAATCTCGACGCCTCCGCCACTCA
>JAFYAZ010000035.1 GCA_017540455.1 Bacilli bacterium
CGACTGGAGCAGATGAGAACATCTTGGACTTGGTCTTCATCTGAACGTGGATCTCTAAGCCAATGACTGCTTCGAAGTTCATAAGTTGCCCTCCTTTTTGTTGAGGATGCTGACGTTAGCGAGGCCAGAGGCTCTTTCGAAAGCGGCAGCGATCTGGAATAACTTCTTCTCCTCAAAGGCGCGGCCCATGATGTTGATGCCAACAGGAAGGCCTTCTTTAAAGAAGAGAGGCAAGGTGATGGATGGAAGTCCGGCGAAGTTGCCTAAGGCAAGATGGTTATCCGCCATAAGGTATTCGTCAGAGAGTTTGTCGGACACGCTCTCAAAGAGAGGCGCGACGGTTGGAGCGGCTGGGAGATAGATGAAGTCGTAATCCTTGAGGATTTCGTTCACCTTCTCAACGATCTTGGCGCGGTTACGCTGAGCTCTGAGGAAGAGTTCTTCTTGGTTCTCTCTCATAAGGCAGTAGGAACCGATGACGAAACGTCTCTTGATGAGTTCGCTGAATCCCTTGTCGCGAGCGTTGAACATGACTTCCTGGTAGGACTTGCCACCATGATATGGACCGAACTTGATGCCATCGAGGTTGGCGTCGTTCGAAGTGGCCTCAGCACAGGAGATGACCATGTAGGTCGCGTAGATGGATTCGAGAAGCTTCTTATCAAAACTCACAAAATCAACAGCAATTCCTTGCTCTTTTGCGGCTTCAATGGATTTTTCGAAGTGTTTTTTGATTTCTTCGTCGGAAATGGAATCGATGATCTCCTTGATGATGGCGATCTTCATTCCAGCGACCGGTTTATCGAGGTTTTCTTCATAACGCTCGACAGGTCTTGTGGAGCTTGTTGAGTCGTTAAGGTCACGACCAGACAAGACATCGAGAAGAACGGCGGACGAATAAACGTCACGGCTGAAGTAGGCAACGTGGTCAAGTGATGGGGCGAATGGGAATAAGCCGTAGCGGCTGATTCTTCCCCAAGTTGGTTTCATACCGACAAGGCCGGCGAGCGAAGCTGGTTTTCTGACGGAGTCGCCAGTGTCGCTTCCAAGAGCGAATGGAACGATTGAGGCGGCAACAGCGGCAGCGCTGCCACAGCTCGAACCTCCAATGCCTCTCTTGTGGCTTGGATCCCATGGGTTATAGGTGATGCCAAGGTGGCCGGTGGTTCCGGTTCCGCCCATGGCGAGTTCATCAAGGGTGGTCTTGCCAAGAAGAACGGCTTTGGCTTCCCTGAGTTTGGTGATGACGGTCGCATCATAAACTGGGATGTATCCGTTAAGGATGTTGCTCGAAGCGGTTGATGGAATTCCTTTGGTGGAATAGTTGTCTTTGGAAAAATATGGGATGCCCCAAAGTGGATTGTCTTTCTCTGGTTCGGTTAAAGAGGTGGCAAACGCTTTGGCGCCTTCATCGTCGATGTACTCGAAAGCGTTGTCCTTGTTCTCATGAGCTCTCTTGAGAGCTTCTTCGGTGAGTTCAAGTGGGGTGACTTTCTTTTCGACAAGAGCCTCATGGAGCTCTTTGAGTGATAAATCTAAGTAACTCATAGAACCACCTTCGGCAACTTAACTTGGTTGTCCTGGACATTGCCAGCATTCTTTAAAGCGACCTCACGTGGAAGAGGTTCAAGAGCCTCATCTTCGCGGAGGAAATCAGTTGTGCAATCAAATGGGAAAGTCATTGGCTCATAGTTCTCTAAGCCTTCGATCTCTCCAATCGCACCCATTAGTTTTGTGAGCACTCCGAACTCTTTCTCGAGGGTATCGTATTGCTCATCTGACATTGAGAAGAGCAGCCTGTTGGCTGCATCGACCAATACTTCTTTGTTGATTGTTTTCATAGTTTTTACCCGAACATAAGGTTACCACTTGTGAGTGGTAAACAAAAGAGAAGCCACAAAATCTTTGTGACTCCTCTGTTTTTTTGTTACTAGTTATCGCGTTTTTCGATGTCGGAAATCTCGTTCACCCTTCTGAGATGTTTGTCTCCCATGAAGTCGGTCGAGAGGAAGATGTCCACTCTCTTGAGAACGTCTTCGGTTTCCATGAAACGGCCAGCGAAGGCGACCATGTTTGCGTTGTTGTGCATTCTAAGGAGGCCGGTGACTTCGTCGTTATAGCCGATGCCGCAGCGGATGCCTTTGACTTTGTTCGCGGCGATGCAGATGCCTTCGGCACTGCCACAGCAGAGGATGCCGTATTCCGCTTTTCCGGAGATGACGTCTTTTGCAGCTTTCTCAGCGAAGATTGGATAATCAACCGAGTCGGCTGAATAGGTTCCTTCGTCTAAGACCTCGTGACCTTTTTCGGTGAGGTGCTTTTTGATGGCTTCCTTAAGTTCGAAGCCGGCGTGATCGCTTCCGAGTGAGATTTTCATTATTGTTCCTCCCAATACGCCAATATCTTTTCGAAAGGTATTGGACCTTCTCTGACCAAGGTTATTTTATCATCTGCGGTTAAGTTGATGATGGTCGTTGGAGTCAAAGACTCACATTCACCTTTGACGACGGCTGGAAGCTCATCGCCAAATGCCTTGACGACATCATCGAAATATTTGGTTGTCGGCTCGCCTGATTTGTTGGCGCTGGTGACGAGAAGCGGTCTTCCCACTGCTTCGATCAGTTTCTTAACAAATGGCGAATCAGGGACTCTGATACCGATGACATTAGTTCCAAGTGTAACCCATTCAGGAAGGCTCTTTTTCGCATTCACCAAAACGGTCAATTCGCCTGGCAAGAAATGGTCCATGACAGATTTGACTTTATCTGAAATCTCGATGTATTTCGCAGCTTCTTCTAGCGACGAACACATAAGGGCAAACGGCTTGTTCGGTGGGCGTCTTTTGATGGCGACTAAACGATCGAAAGCGACCTTCGAATCATAAACACAGCCGACCCCATAAACGGTTTCGGTTGGGAAGGCTAAAACTTCTTCATCCTTAAGGACTTTGCTAGCTTTTTCGATGTCTTCAATATTCAAAAATTCCATGCAAAACCCCACTATTTTACGAAAATGTAGAGGAATCTGGTGAATCCGTTGAGGTCTTTTGCGAACTCGTAGGTGTAGTCCTCAAGATACTTTTTCATGAGGTCTTCGAGCCACATTTCAAGGTCTGGGGAGATCTCAAACGCCATGAATAGAGAACCCTTCTTGACCTTCTTGTAATCTCTGAAGATCGACTCGTAGACGGAGTGCTTTTTATCAAGCCAAAGCGCGCTTGCAGGTTCGTAATTTCTCACTGACGCCTGAGCGTCTTCTTTATTGAGGATGTATGGAGGATTGGAAACGATGATGTCGAGGTTGATGTTGTTCTCGATATATGGGGTTAAGGCGTCACCTTCAAGAACCTGGGCTCTGATGTTGTAACGGTCAAAGTTCTCTTTGGCGACCTCAAGGGCTTTTGGCGAGATGTCGCTTGCAACGATGAGCCAATTCGAAAAGCTTTGTCTTAAGCCGATGGAGATACAGCCACTGCCGGTTCCGATATCGGCAACAACCAGGTAGTTACGAGGATCATAATATTTGTCGATTCTCTCGCTGATGCCAGAGACGAGTTCTTCGGTTTCGCCTCTTGGGATCAAAACGTTCTCGTTGATCTTGATTGGGGTGCCAAGGAAGTCGGCCTCACCAAGAACGTATTCGACAGGTTCGCCTTTGATGAGTTTCTGAACCTGTTCTTTGAAGAGTTCGTAGTTCTTCATTTCCCTCTCTTTGTAAAAGAGGACGTCGATTTGTTCATGAAGGCCTTCGTCGTGCATTAAAAGAATGCGCAAATCCATGGCCATAACGCCATAAGGTTTTGCAAGCGCATAGGCTTCCTTGTAGGCTTCATCAATTGTCGGCATTATTTGTTGCTTTCTTCTAAGAGCTTTTGTTCCTGGTCGTAATGGATGAGGGCCTCGATGATGTCATCAAGTTCGCCTTCCATGATACGGTCTAATTGGTTGACGGTGAAACCGATGCGGTGATCGGTGACACGGTTCTGTGGATAGTTGTAGGTTCTGATCTTCTCACTTCTCTCACCGGTTCCAACTTTGAGTTTTCTTTCAGAAGCGCGGGCGTCGTCCTGTTGCGACTGATAGAAGTCGTGGACTTTGGCGCGGATCATTCTCATACAGATTTCTTTGTTCTGGAGCTGAGCCTTTTCGGTCTGGCAGCTGACGACGATTCCGGTTGGGATGTGGGTGACACGGACAGCGGACTCAGTCTTGTTGACGTTTTGTCCTCCAGCACCCTGGGAACGATATGTGTCGATCTTAAGATCGGTTGGGTTGATTTTGACATCGACCTCTTCCGCTTCAGGCATGACGAGAACGGTTGCGGTTGAAGTGTGAATACGGCCAGACGCTTCGGTCTTTGGGACTCTCTGGACGCGGTGAGCGCCGCTTTCGAATTTGAGCTTCGAATAAACGTTCTTTCCTTTAACCATGAAAGAGACGTAGGAGTATCCGCCGGCAGAGCCTTCTTCACCATCGATGTACTGAACTTTCCATCCCTGGTTCTCAGCGTATCTCGTATACATTCTTAACAAGTCGCCAGCGAAGATGTTTGCTTCATCTCCTCCGACTGCGCCACGAATCTCAACGATGATGTTCTTCTTATCGTTTGGATCGGCTGGAAGAAGTTTGCCATGGAGATCGACTTCGATTTGCTCCATCTTCTCTATAAGAGACTTCTTCTCAAGCTTCATCATTTCGGCGAGTTCTGGGTCGCCGCTGTTGATGATGTCGTCAGCGTCTTTCAAATCGCTTTCGGCCTTAAGGTATTCCAAATAACCTTCATAAGCTTCTGAAAGCGAGGACCTTTCTTTGGATAATTCGGTGATAAGAGCCACATTGTTCATGATGGCTGGATCACTAAGGTCACGATCTATTTCTTCACACCTTGTCTTGACGGCTTCAAGGCGTTTTCTCATGCTTTCTTCCATAACAACCTCTCGTGCCTCGTGATTATACCATAGGGTTATTCTCTCTAGAAGTCGTAAAAGTCTTCATTCTCACTAGTGAGAAAAGGCTAGTTAGAGTATAATCAAAAACGGAAACTGAAATATGTCATATAAAGCTTTATATCTCACTTACCGTCCTCAGACTTTCGAAGAAGTCGCTGGCCAGAAGCCGATTGTGCGTACGCTTAAGAACGCCCTCGCGACCGGGAAGATGGCTCACGCTTATCTTTTCGCCGGCCCACGCGGAACAGGCAAAACCTCTATGGCTCGTCTTTTCGCCAAAGCCCTTAACTGCGAAGAAGGCCTCGGCCATCAGTGCAACCAGTGCCAGAACTGCCAGGAAGTCGCTAACGGCACCCACCCAGACGTCATTGAAATCGACGCCGCCTCAAACAATGGCGTTGATCAAGTCCGTGACCTCATCGAAAAGGTCAGGTACGCCCCAATCAAAGGAAACTACAAAGTCTATATCATCGACGAAGTCCATATGATGACGACCGGCGCCTTCAACGCCCTCCTCAAGACCATCGAGGAACCACCGGAGAACGTCATCTTCATCCTTTGCACCACCGAACCATTCAAGGTCATCCCAACCATTCTTTCCCGTTGTCAGAGATTCGATTTCTCGAAACTCTCCTATGAGGAAATGAGCGAGAAATTACACGAAATCCTCGACAAAGAAGGCACGAAATACACCGAAGCAGGTCTTAAGACCATCATCGATTTGGCTGATGGAGGCATGCGTGATGCCCTTTCCATCCTTGACCAAGTCCTCGCTTTCAGTAACAACATCTTACACGAAGAAGATGTCCTCGCCATGTATGGCTTAGCAAGCATCGACGAGAAGGTTGACCTTATCCTTTCGATCAAGGAAGGCAACGTCGCCGAAGTCGTCAAAAAGAGCGAAGCCTATCTCGCTGGCGGAATCGATATCCGTAGGCTTGTCTTAGAACTCATCTCGTTGCTCAAGGATCTTCTCATTTATGAAAAGACCAATGACGTAGACCTTATGGAGAAGCTCGACAAAGAGAACGCTGACACTTTAGCGAAGAATCTCTCCCCTGCCGATTGCAATTCCATGATCTCTGCTCTTATTGAAGCCCAGAACAATTTCAGAAACGTCTCTGACATCCGTTCGCTCTTCGAACTCACACTTCTCAGAATGGCTTCAAGCGATAACGCTGCTCCTGCTCCAAAACCTGTTAAGAAAGCGGAGCCAAAACCAGTCCAACCAAAGGTTGAAGAACCAAAACCTGAGCCTGTTATCCAAGAGCCAGTCGTCTCTGAACCGGTCGAAGAAGAACCAGAAAGCCCACTCTTTGATTTCATCAACGAGAACAAATATAGCCCCGAGCCGAAGAAGAAGGGCGAGGTCCCTGATTGGCTTGTGAGCAAAGAAGAACCAGAGGAGCCAGCTCCAGAGCCAAAGAAAGAGGAACCAGTCAAAGAGGATACGATCATCCGTTCGACCTCAATCGACACCTCGAAGATCTCCCACTACGACATCGTCACAACCGGAACGAACTTTGTTCTTTCCGAAGAGCAGATCTTCAACATCTCGGTTCTCGCTTCTAAAGAAGAGAGGCTTTCCCTCAAAGATAAGTGGCCTCTTCTTGAGGAACTCAAGATGGATCCAAAATTCGGTAAGGTGGCAAGCCTTCTTAGCGATGCTTCGCCATTCTGCCTTTGCAAAGAAGCTTTGGTCCTTGCCTATCAGCACAAGAACCAGGCCGACAAAGCCAACTTGGTTAACAACCAAGCGGCCTTATCCGATCTCGTTGAAGCGATGCTTGGCCGTAGGGTGTTTGTCTACGCCCTCAACCCAGATGATCGCATCAAGGTCCGCACCTACTATTACGAGAGAGTCCAAATGGGCCAGGTGCCAAACAAGAAAGACATAGTCTTACAATTACCAGTGATTAAATAAGGAGAGGTAATAATATGAATCCAATGCAGCAAATGTTAGCTAATGCTAAAAGAATGGAACGCGAGCTTAAGAAAGCCCACGAAGAATTAGCGACAAAAGAGTTTGTCGTCAAGAAAGCCGGCATCATCGAAGTCACCATCATGGGCGACAGAAAGATCAAAGCCATCAAGATCGACAAAGACGCTCTCTCTGCCGATAACGAAGAAATGGTTGAAGAGACCCTCGCCATGGCCATCAACGAAGCCTATGACAAAGTCCAGGCTGAGAGCGATGCCATCGAAGAGAGAGTCACCGGACAAAGAGGAGTGCTCGGATTCTGATGAAAGAACTCCGCTCTTTGACAGAATTAATTGAATCATTCAGCAAGCTTCCCGGCGTCGGCGTCAAAAGCGCTGAGCGTATGGCCTATGCCGTACTTCGCATGAAAGAAGAAGACCGGGATGATTTTGTGAAGGCCATCAAAGACGTTTCCTCAAACATCCATCCATGCCCGGTATGCGGACTATATACCGAGGACGAAAAGTGTGAAATCTGTGCAAATCCCGCACGGAACAAGAAAACCATCTGCGTCGTAAGCGAAGCAAAAGACGCTTTGGCGATTGAGAAAATGAATTCCTTTGATGGAGTTTTCCACGTGCTTGGAGGAGTCGTCTCCCCTAGCCACGGAATCGGACCTGATGATCTCAACATCAAGTCGCTTCTTGATCGCGTCAAAGAGAACGAGGCTACCGAAGTCATCATTGCCACCAACCCAACCATCGACGGTGAGACCACCGCTTTATTCATCGCCAAAGTCCTTGATGGAGTGGTTCCAACCATCACCAGGTTAGGCTATGGCTTACCAATGGGTTCATCCCTTGATTACGCGGATGCGTTGACCTTGTCAAAAGCGTTCGAAGGAAGGAAGAAGATCTAACATGTTCATCACATTTGAAGGCGGAGAAGGCGCTGGCAAAAGCACAGCCATAAAAAGAATCGTCGAGAAACTCACTTCCGAAGGATATGAGATCGTTTTGACAAGAGAGCCGGGCGGAACCCCAATCGCCGAAGAGATCAGGAACGTCATCCTCGACAAGAAGAACACGGCTATGGACCCTCGCACCGAGGCTCTTTTATATGCCGCAAGCCGTCGTCAACACTTGGTTGAAAAAGTCATCCCTGCCCTCAAAGAGGGCAAATTGGTCCTTTGCGACCGTTTCATCGATTCTTCCCTTGCCTATCAAGGCGGTGCACGCGGAATTGGAATCGACAATGTCTATAACATGAACCTTTTCGCGACCGAAGGAATGCTTCCTGACCTCACGATCCTCTTCGACATCAAACCAGAAGAGGGTTTGGCGAGAATCGCCGCGAATAGCCAAAGAGAGGTGAACCGCCTCGATGTTGAGAAGCTTGCCTTCCATAACAAAGTCCGCGATTCATTCCATGAACTTGCGAAGAAATTCCCTGAGAGGTTTGTCATCATCGATGCCTCCAAGAGCCCTGACGAAGTCTTTGAAGAGTCTTATAAGGCCATCGAAGATAGGTTAAAGAAATGAGATTCGGCGATTACCTAGAGAAGAAACAACCGCTTGTATATAGAACCTTTGCCAACGCCATCGAGAACAAACGTTTGGCGCATGCATATCTTTTGTGTGGCGAGTCTGGGACTCCTCTTTTGGAAACCGCCAAATACATGGCCAAGAGCCTTATCTGCGATCACCCAAATCCTTTAGCCTGTGAAGAGTGCAGGAGCTGCGGCCGTATCGACCATGGCACCTATATGGACTTCCACATCCTTGGCGAAGAAGAGGACGGAATTAAGAAGGAAGAAGTCGAAAACGTCGTCGAAGATTTCTCAAAAACCCCTACAGAAACCAAGGGAATCATGATTTATATCATCCATCTTGTGGAATCCATGAGCGTGGAAGCGATCAACTCCTTGCTGAAGTTTTTGGAAGAACCTCCAACCCATACGTTCGCTATATTGACCACGGAAAACGAGGCGAAGGTCTTACCGACCATCATCTCCCGTTGTCAGTGCATGAGGATGCTCCTCTCCCCTCGCGAGGAGGTCATCAAAGAAGCCGTTGAAGAAGGTGTCTCCTTAGAGGACGCTGAACTCATTTCCTATTTCTCGAATAGCGCGCCTCTCGTCCTTGAGGAATCGAAGACCGCTGAATATAAGAACGCGAAAGATTCGTTCCTCTTAGCCTTAGAAGCCCTTTCCAAAACGAGAAGCGAAGCTTGCTATCTTTTTGAGAAAGGCATCATCCCAGACCTCGACAAGAAGAAGGCCCGTTATTTCTTAGACATGCTTTCTTTGGCGTTTAAGGACTTAATCTCCCTCAAACAAAACCAAACGCCTTTGCTTTCTTCTTATGTTAAACTTATTGAGCCTCTCAAAAAGTGGTCACACCTCGAGGAAAGCCTCTTAGAGATCATGAAGGTCAGAAACCATCTTGAGCTCAATATAAATACCGCTCTATTAATCGAGCACCTCATCAACTACATCACCAAGGAATTCATACTATGAATAAAGACGAAATCATGAACACATATAAATATTTCATCGGAGTCAGCTTTGCTGGTGCCAGCAAAGCTTATTATTTCGGCACCGATGATGACACTTTAGTGATTGGCGACAAAGTCGTCGTCGAAACCGTCTCTGGCCTTGAGCTTGGCGAGATTTCCGTTGCCCTTAAACCAACTAGCGCCTATAAATCCGGCCTTGAGCTAAAACCAATTATCCGTCGTCCAACTAGCCTTGACCTCGAAGATTATGAGATGAGCAAAAAGGAAGCGGACATCGCCCTTAAGATCACTCAGAAAGAAGTCACTAAACTCGATCTTCCAATGAGATTGCTCTCCGCCCAATACACCTTAGATGGCGCTAAAGTCACAATCACCTACACCGCGGACAACCGCGTCGATTTCCGTGAGCTTCTTCACGTCCTCGCCCCACAGCTTAAGTGCCGCATCGAGCTTCACCAGTTAGCCCCTCGCGACAAGGCCAAGATGGTCGGTGGCATTGGAACATGCGGTCTCCCGCTTTGCTGCTCAACCTTCCTTAACCAGTTCGATGGCATTGCCATTTCAAAAGCCAAGAACCAGATGCTTACCCTCAATATCCCTAAGCTTTCTGGACAGTGCGGCAAACTCATCTGCTGCCTTAACTACGAAGACGATCTCTACACCGAAGCGAGAAAGAACTTCCCTCGCCCAGGCACCCCTGTCAAATATAACGGCACCGACTACGTGGTCGATTCTTTCAATATCATTTCTCAGACCATCAAACTCAAAGCCGAGCTTGATGTCGCTTATTTGTCCTTAGACGAATATAACGAGCTTACAAAAAACGCTCATCAGGGAAAGCATGACCGCCGCAATGATAAACCGCGAGCTTAATTTCTTTGGCAACAGTCCTCTTCTCTATTTGATTGCCACTCCAATAGGAAACCTCGGAGAAATGACTCCTAGGGCTTTGGAAGTGCTTAAGGAAATCGATTACGTCGCCTGCGAAGACACTCGTAACAGCGGCTCCCTTTTGAAGAAGTTTGGCTTAGATAAGCAATTCATCTCTTGCCACGAGCATAACGAAGAAGAAGCGTCTCAAAAAATCATCTCCCTTCTTAAAGAAGGAAAGAAGATCGCCTATATGTCCGATGCCGGATACCCAACCGTCAGCGACCCAGGCGAAAGACTTACGAAGCGCTGCATCGAAGCGGGCATCAAAGTCTCTGTCGTCAATGGTCCAAGCGCCGCGATCTGTGGCTTGGTCGGTTCAGGCCTTGAAGCAGACCACTTCTACTTCTATGGTTTCCTCCCAAGCAAACCGTCCGCCAGAAAGAAAGAACTCGAATCTCTAAAAACAAGAGAAGATACGATTGTCTTCTATGAAGCTCCTCACCGTATTGGAGCGACTCTCAAAGACATGTCTTCCATCCTTGGAGGAGACCGCAAAGCCGTCATCGCTAGAGAGCTCACCAAGCAGCACGAAGAATATATCAGAGGTACATTAGGCGAGATGGCGGAGCTTGATGAAAGCACCCTAATCGGAGAGATGGTTATCATCGTCGAAAAGCAAAAATCCACTGCAAAAACCCTCTCAAATGATGAAATCGTTGAGATTTTGAAGGAAAAACTCGAAACCCTTTCTTCAAAGGAAGCAATCAAAGAAACCGCAAAAGAAAACGACATCCCGAAGAATGTCGTCTACGATATCTACCTTAAGAATTTTAAGGACTAAGAGATTGAGGGCGAAGGAAGTTCGCTCTCTTTTTCTTTTAGAGGCTCGCTTGTTGAAGGAACGCTTTCTTCAGCGACTTCAGCAGACATAGACTCTTTCCTCTTCTTTTTGATCTCGAGGGTGAAGGTCACCATGGAGTAGCCGGCGATGACAAACCAGGCTGCGCTTGAAGCGAAGGCACCAACCTTGAGATATGGAGTGAGGTAAGTGAGTTCATAGGTAATCTTTCCTGCTGGAGCAACGAAACCAACTAAACCTCCATTGACCTTAAGCATCTTTGGATAAGTGACGTTTCCTTGTTCATCGGTCGCTTTGACGCTCCAACCTGCGTCATAACCAACTGAGGTGGTAACGACTTTAGTCGTTGGGAAGTTACTTTCGAAGGTGAACTTGTTCTTGTCGTATGTGACGTTGGTGAGGTTATGCTCATCGTCGCTGATGACGTTGAATGCGCCTTCAATTGCGCTTCTCTCGGATTTGTTGATGTTGACGTAGGAAGGGAATGTGCCTTGGGTGAAGTCACTTGGTTTGGCGTTGAAGCAGATATATTTGACTCTTCCGTTTGGATACATCTCGAAAATGTCGTTGGTGTAGCTGCCACTGATGCGGTAACCGATGATGTTATCAAGGGCCCAGTATTCATAGCTCAAGAGAACGTTCTCTTCGATATCCCCGTTCTCTTTCATTCTGTCGCCGATCATGTAGACCCTGGTCTTGTATTTGGAGTTGCGGAGGTTGTAGTCGATTGAGAAGCAAGCGCCACTCCAATCGTCGTTGAAGTATTTCGCTCCGCCGGTCGGAGTCAAAGCGACGACATCAGAGTCGCCGGTGTATTTGAAATCTTTGCCTTGGGTGAAGCCGTTCTTCGTGGTGACGTAGTTGCCTTTTGAATCAACGTATCTGGTCTGATCTCCCTCGGTTTCGGTATGGAAAACGCTCTGAGCACCCTTCTCAATGATGTCGGCGAAATAGCCTGGGCCTTCACGACCATGGTTGGTGCCCCACCACTCAAACATATTTTTGCTGGGTCCCTCAACGGTCTTGCAATCATAGATCTGTCCAACATAGGAGACAGGTGTGAACAAAGAGTTTTTGTCGTTAGGAGTATCTAAGGTGAAGGATGGGTTTTCGGCGATAAGAGCCTCAGCGTCAGCGTCTTCAAGGATGGCGCCAGTCATGAGAACCTCGTCGTTCCTTAAAAGCTCTGTGGCATTTCCTGTTATATATCCGGAAGAGTTCACAGTTAGGAAATCGTCCCACTGATTGAAGGTGTTTTCTCTGACGTTTCGCTTATAGATATGATCAACAGCGTGGCCGAGCTTTATCTTCTCAACATATGGGTTTTTGTAGAGACGGAAAGCAGAGTCTTTGTCGCCGTAGGTGAGCTCTGAACCCCATGGGACGTTATCAGCAACGCCTTCCCATTCGCGATAGCCTTCGTGGCGGATTGCGTAGTACTTCATTGAAAGAGCGAGGTCAGTGCCAAAACGTTTGTGGCCATAGAAAGCGGACCAGGATTTGGAAGTGTAAACTTCGCCGTAGGCGTATCTGTTTTTACCGGGATCCCTGACTTCGATTGGCCTATTCGCTCCGATGTAGCAAGAAAGCTGGGCGAGGTCGTAGTTGAAAAGGGAATGGAAAGTCGCACATCCATTCGTGTGCCAGATGTATGGGGTGTTCCTATCACGAATATCATCGTAATAGGTCCTGTAGTAGCCAGGATCCTCTTCTAAACACTTTTCTCCGTACTCGGTCAATTGATCTCTGATTTCTCCTCCGCCGTTCCACCATTCGTAGCTCCAAGTGCCTTTATAGACGAAGGACATGTTGCCCCAGAGAACGGTCTCAACCGCAATTATTCCAAACAAAACCTTATTCAAATGCTTGTGCTTCTTCATGAAGAAGATGACCATGCCAACGATGAAATCCATGCCAAGCTGATAGAAAACAATCCAGAGGCAAGACCTGATGATGCCGCTCCTGTCTCTGATTTGATATGGGACGTAAGTAAGGTTTGATGGCCAGTATGGGTCAAGCCACTCATCGTAATGCTGATCCTGAACGAAGATGATGGTGAGGATCCATGTGGTCATTGCTAAAGCAAGAGCGATGAACGCGCCAGTGAAGATAACCCACTTCTTCTCTTCTTTGATGTTGTCGAGTTCTCGACATGCGTAGTAAATCGCGCACGGCACAAGAACGATGAACCAACGTCCATATCCATCACCCGTGAAGGCATAGAACATGTAGTAGGCCAAATTCGTAAGCATGAGGTAGGCGCAAAGGAGAACGGCGATGATCTCGCCAACCTTCTTGTTCCTTATCGAGTTCACAAACGCGATGAAGAAGAGCACCACCAAAGGTGTGTAGATAAACGCATTAGACGTCCAGGAATCGTATCCGCTTCCAGCTAAAGGAAGCTCAATATAACCGATGGTTGGGTAGAAGAAAGCCTGTAAGGCTTGCATCTCTCTGATTGGGTTACGGCCAACAGGTTCGAAGAGATATCCAAGAACGGTCTTGAAGTCTTTGTCTTTGAAGGCGGCAAGGATGGCGTCCAAATAGCCTTTGCCGATTGAGGAAGTTCTTCCTGAAAGGGCGGATTCTCTGACTGATGGGAGAAGTGTCCAGGCGGACAAAAGAATACCGATCGCAAAACCACCGACACCAAGGACGATGACCCAGATGTTCTCTTTGGCGGTTCTCTTTTTGATGGTCCAGAAGTAACGCCATAAGGCGTAGATGACGCCCCAAACGCAAGCGACAACGAGGAAGAAGAACGAGATGATTCCTAAGAGGAATAATCCCATGATCAAAGTCATTGGCTTTCTTTCTTTGACAACTTTCTCAATGCCCAAGAGGATGAGAGGGAATGTGAAGGCGCTAGAAACGAAGGAAGGGAATCCAACAAAGTAGTTGACCCAGCCATTGAAGGCAAAGGCAAGCGCGCCGACTCTCGCGGTGCTTTCGCTGAGCCCCATGTACTTGAGGTAAGCGCGCATCGCCATCGCTCCCACTGCTCCTTTGACCATGGTCGCTAAAGCGAAAGTCTGAGGAATCCAGGAACGAGGGAATAAGTAACAGATGAAAAGGAATGGGTCGAATAGGCCATAGTAGGAATTCGAACCGATGTTGTCCGATCCAAGATATGTATTCGCAGAATAAAGCTCAAAATAGCCTGTCTTGAAGAAACCGTGCCAGACGTCATGGTAGTAGAAGGTCATTGTAACGTACTGACCAAAGTAATCAGTCCACGGATAGAACTGGGTGAAGGAGTTGTTCACAAGGCCATAGGCCATCCAGGCCATGCCGATAAAGAAGACGAGCCAGAAGAAATAGAAAAGGCTCCTGATGTTGAACAGGAACGGGAACTTCTCATGCATGAACTGACCAAAGGTCGTTTTGCGTAAGCTCGATAGTTTTGCTGTGGTTTCTGGCGTCTCCAAAATAGTCTCCTAATTTTGCTTACTTGAAGTATCTTCCTCTTTTTGGACGTTTTCGACAATGCCCACAACGTCAGTTGCTGGCACAGAGAAAGCGATGCCTTGGCCTTTGCTGTTGAGGCCTGCAGCTTGATAAATCGCCGTCAAAACCGCATCTTTTATGTCTTTTGGAACCAAAATCATGACGATTTGTTTCTCTGGAGCAATCGAGACACCGAAAAATTTTTCGATCTCTTTGTTTCCGGTTCCGCGGGCGTTGATGATCGTGCCGCCTCTTGCGCCTGCGCCTCTAGCGGCCTCCATGACCAAATCGGTGTAACCGTCATTGACGATGGCGAATACGACTTCGTAGTTCTCGTTTTTTGTTTGTTCCATGGAATCATCTCCTTTGGTTTCTAGAGGTAAGGACCTTTGGTCGGCAACGAATTTATAGGCATTGGTTCCGATGATGCTGTCGATCTTGATAGCGAAAGATATGCCTTTTGCTACTTTAGACACGCTGAAGCGTGTTTCAAGCGTTGATTTCACTTTCGGCCATAAATCTTCTCTCATCGGAGTCAAAATGAGCTGCTTGCTCGCATTTTCTAATGTGAAGATCTCGTAGTATTTATTGATGGCGGTTCCTTCGCCATGGAAGACGAAAGAGGTGGCCGCGCCAGAAGTCTCCATGATCTTGGTTATGGCGCTGCCCTGTCCTTGGTTAACGACGGTGATGGCAACATAAAGAGGGCTATAAGCCTTCTTTGCTTCCTGGGAAGGTGCTCCCTCACTGGCTTTAGGGGCACGTTTCAAAACAAAGCGTCTTTTCTCGCTCATGCTTTAGCCTCCTCAAAGGAAATGATGACAAGGTCGTCATCTTCGTGGAATCTCTTACGAACAATGTAGTTGTTGATGGAGCGTTTGATGTTGGCGTATAAGCCCATGCCCTGAATGACGATAAGAGGCATTAAGGCAATCATGGCAATCGCGCCGAAGGCGTTCTCCGCCACTCCAACGCCATCACTAGATTGATAGGCAAAACCAATTACAAAAGGAAGGACAAAGGTCGAAGCCATAGGTCCGCTAGCGACTCCGCCAGAGTCGAAGGCCATAGCCGTATAGATCTTTGGAACCAAGAACGACAATCCTAAGGCGATGATGTAGCCAGGAATCATGTAATAGAGAATGCTAAAGCCATAGTAGGCTCGGATAATCGCTAAAGCGACGCCTCCGCCAACGGACAAAGCCATGACAAGTCCGACAGCCATGGATTTGATGGTTCCTTCGGAAATGACCTCAATCTGATGGACAAGGACATGGACGGCTGGCTCAGCAAGAACACCGAATAAGCCGAAGGCTGCGCCAATGATGACAGCGATTCCTAGCATATCTCCTGAAGCGCCAAGTCCTTCTCCGACTTCTTGAGCGACCGGCAGGAAACCAAGATTAACCGCGGCGAGGAAAATAACGAGTCCGAAGTAGGCATAAAGCATGTTGATGAGGATTTTGACGATCCTGACTCTACGTGACTTGATGAAAACGAGGTCGTAGACAAGGAAGAAAATCGTTGTCGGAGCAATTGCGATTCCAACCATCCAAAGCTCAGCAAGGAAATGGTCGCCAGCAGAAGCAAAGAATAGTGGCCAGAAACCATCAAAAGTCTTCGCATCAATGACAAAGCTCTGGGTCATTCCGAAGGTTAACGAATCAGCATCGAGGAACAAGGAAAGAACCATGACTGTGATGATTGGTCCAACGGAGGCTAAAGCAGTTAAGCCGAAGGAGTCTTCGCCGCTTCTGCCGCCGTTTGCGGTCGAGGCCGCTAAACCTGCGCCAAAAGCGAGGATGAACGGAACAGTAACAGGGCCCGTAGTAACGCCGCCTGAGTCAAAGCAAATCGGAAGGAATTTCGGATTAACGATTCCCGCCAGCATGAACACCAAACCATAGAAGCAGATGAACATAATGTTGAGGTTCTTGTTGAAGATGATTCTAAGAACACCAAAAACGACGAATAAGCCAACGCCGATACTGATGATGGCGATGAGCAAAACCTCATCTACACCAATCTGAGAAGCGGTGACTTTGAGGTCAGGTTCAGCTATCGTGACAAGCACGCCAATGATGAAGGTCGTGGCAACGACAAAGAAGATTTTTCTCTTTTTGAAGAGGGATTCGCCGACGATTTTTCCAATTGCGGACATCGAAGCCTCGGAACCGACGTTGAATAACGAAAGGCCGAGGACGATCAAAGCCGAGCAAATTAAGAAGGAGATATAAGCAGGAAAACCGAAGTCAGCGACGATCCCCGTGAAGAAGAGGATCGAGACGACGGCGACAATCGGGATGACGCTCGTAAAAGAACTACGGAGCTTCAAAAGGAAGGCCGAGCGGAAGAATGTTTTACTTACGGCGTTTGCTTCCATTCTTTACTCCCTTTGCTTTTTTCGCTTCCGCGATAGCGCGTTTCTCGGCATGGGACACCCAGAAGAGCTTCTTAAAGCACGCAGGCATCTCCGCTTTGATTTTGTATTCTTTCCCGTTTAATGGGTTTGTGAAGTCGAGTTCATAGGCATGGAGGCCAAGTCTCTTGAGTGGGTTGGATGGTTCACCATAACGGTCATCACCGATGATGTAGTGTCCGATGTTGCCAAGCATGACACGGATTTGGTTCTTACGACCGGTGTCGATGTTGACGTCAAGTAAGGCATAACCGTTCTTGGCCGCCATCTTCTTGTAGTGGGTGATCGCGAGTTTGCTGTTCTTCTTGCTCTTGGTGACCCTCACCTGGAAAGTCGTCTCATCGAGCCAGAGATAATTCTTAAGGGTTTGTTCTTCAGGGATGTCTTCCCCTTCGACGATTGCATAATAGCCGCGTTTGGTGACGATTTCCTGCCAGTGATTCTGGAGGGCCTCTTTGACTTCGAAGCTCTTGGCGAAGATCAAAACGCCTGAGGTATCTTCGTCGATACGGTGAACGACAAAGACGCGGGCTTTTTTATTTGTTTGGGTGAGCCAATCAGTGACTAAGCGATAGGCGGTTTTGCCTTTTTCTCTGTCGCTAGCGACGGAAAGAAGACCTGATGGCTTATCGATAGCGATGATGTCCTCGTCTTCGTAGATGATTGGGAGATCTTTTCTTTCTCTCTTCTTGATTGGAGTCCAGCTGACTGTGACTTCATCTTCTGGGTAAAGCTTATAGAACCACTCATTGACCGGAGCGCCTCCGACGGCGACCTGGTGGTTCGAAATCATGTGGCGGATATTGTGCTGAGACTGCTTCGCCATCTTCTCACGGAGGAACGTCAAAAGATCGGTTTCGTGGTACACCAAATAAGTCTTAGTTTTGTTTGGGTCTATAAAACCTTTTCGAGGTTGATTTCTTTTAACGTCGTTTTTGTTCATAAAAGTATCTTATCAAAATGTGATTTTGATATATACCTATTCGGCGATTTTTGATGAAAAAAGTCAAAGCAGCTTAAGGCTACTTTGAGGCGTCGTGCTTAAGTAAATCTTCGTAAAGATCGGTGCGGCGATCGCGGTAAACTCCCCATCCGAAGCGCTCTTTGGCGATTTCGGCGAGGTCGAATTCCGCGTAGCGAATTCCTTCTTCCTCACGGTTCATCTCTTCAACGAAGTCACCGTGCTGATCGGCGATGAAGGAGGAACCATAGAACTTCATGGAGGATTTTCCCATGGACTCAACACCGACTCTGTTGGCCGCCATGACTGGCATGATGTTTGCGGCAGCGTGTCCCTTCATGACGTTCTGCCAGTGACTCTTGGAATCTTTTGGAAGAACTGGTTCGGAACCGATCGCTGTTGGGAAAAGAAGGATCTCGGCGCCTTTGAGGGCAAGGATTCTCGCGGTCTCTGGGAACCACTGGTCCCAGCAGATGCCAACGCCGATATTTCCGGCTTTTGTCTTGAAGACTTTGAATCCGGTGTCGCCTGGGGTGAAGTAGAACTTCTCCTCATAGCATTCCCCGGTTGGGATATGGCTCTTGCGGTAGATGTCGACGATTGAGCCATCCTTGTCGATCATGGCAAGGGAGTTGAAATAGCAGTTTCCAGATTTCTCGAAGAAAGAGATTGGAAGAACGATCTTGTATTCTTTGGCCATCTCTTGGAAGTGCTTCAAGGTCTTGGAATCCTTGGCCTCTTCCGCTTTGGCAAAGAAGTCATAATTCTCGATTTGGCAGAAGTAATAGCCCTCAAATAATTCAGGGAGCAAAAGCAAATCCACGCCGTTTTTGCTGGCGGTTTTTATAAATTCATCGGCTTTTTCGATGCATTTCTCATAGTTGTCTGGCATTGAGAATTGGGTAATGGCAACTTTGATTTTCATTTGTTCTCCTCCTCGGTTGGAACTTGCATGGTGATGCAATGGATGTTTCCTCCGCCATAAAGGATCTCGAGGGTGTTGACCTGATGGATCTCTTTATCCGGATAAACCTTCTGCATGGTCTTGAGGGCGGCTTCGTCTTCTTTGACTCCGAAGGCTGGAAGGATGATGAAGTCCTTGCCCTGGTAGTAGTTGACATAGGAAGCTGCTAAGCGACGTCCCGCCACTCTCTTATCGAGGGTGTTGTTATTGTTAACGAGGGACTTGGCTTCTTCTTTGCCTAGGTAGAGCGGTGAAGGAAGCTTCATCTTGTGGATGATGAATTCTCTTCCCTTCGCGTCGGTCTGTTTCTTGAGAGCGCGATACGCTTTCTGGCAATAGTCGTATTGTGGGTCATTCTTGTCGGTGGTCCATGCGAGCATGACTTCGCCCGGTCTTACGAAAGAGACCATGTTGTCGATATGCTCGTTGGTTTCGTCTTCATAGATTCCATGAGGAATCCAAACGATCTTCTCAACACCGATATATTCACGAAGGACTTCTTCGATTTCGGTCTTGGTAAGACATGGGTTGCGTCCTGGGGAGAGGAGACAGGCTTCTGTGGTGATAAGCGTTCCTTCTCCATCGACGGCAATAGATCCGCCTTCGAGGACGAATTTTGGATGGACATAGGACATAAGCCCCATCTTCTTTGAGATAACAGACTTGAGTCTGTCGTCATCTTTGTAGTTCTTATAGAGGCCGTCATAGTCTCCGCCCCAAGCGTTGAAGCGGAAATCAACGGTTCTGAGATTCTTGCCGTTGGTGATGAACAAAGGCATGTTGTCACGGGCCCAAGCATCGTTATAGCGGACTGAGATCGTCTCAACGTTAGGAATCCTCTCGTAGATTGGAGCAAGGGCTTTGTGGAAGTTTGGATGGATGCCCACCACAACTTTCTCGTGCTTCGCGATAGCGGTGATGACGTCTTTGTAGGCAACCTGAGCAGGTCTCGCTTTCTTTCTCCAAGTATCAAGACGATATGGGAGAAGGACAAGGGTCTCTTTATGTTTCTCGCCTTCAAATGGGACGTGATATCCATCATTGAGAGGCGTGGTCTTTTTGTTGCGGTGATAATCGCTCAGTTTCTTCTCGTAGACGGAGAAGCGACGCCAATTATCGGTGTCGATGACTTGGAAGCCGTCTTTAAAAGACGAGAGTAGGCGAATGCCTTCTTTCTTGTGTTCTTGGAAGAACTTAACTCTCTTGATGAGGTCTTTGGTCCATACCTCGCCAGGAACGATAAGCGGGATTCCCGGAGGGTACATCATGATTTGCTCTTTGGAGACGGTTCCGTCTAATTCGTCGAGAGGCATAACCTTTCCCGGAGCGTGGAAGGCGACACGAGGCCTTGTGAGCATGAACGGGAAAGAACTATCGAAGTGATGGTCTTCGTAGACGATGTTTTTGTGATAGTGCTTGGCAGAGATATCCTTGAGGGCCTCAACCAAAGCATCGACGTGCTTCTTCTTCGTTCCGATGGCGAAGACGCACATGATCTCGTAAGTCTCAGCGAGCTCAACCTGAACTTTGTATTCGTCGATGAGGAGACGGTATAAATCAAATCCGTCGATATCGAGCTTATCGATTGCGATAACGAATTTGCTGGAGTCATAGTCGTAGGCTCCGTTTGATTTGAAATAGTCCTTGTCTTTGACTTCGAAGCCTTTGATTTGGTTGATCTTCTTTCTCGCATATTCGACGAGCTTATAGGTGTCCGCCATAGCGGTCTGGCCTTTCTTGGAAGCCATGAAAGCGCGAGCCCCGTCTAAAGACGCCATAAGCAAAGTCGATGGAGAAGTCGTGTTCAAAATGTTGAGAGAGATCTGAACCTCTTCCTTTCTGAACATGTATTCGTTCAAGAGAAGAACGGAGGACTGGGTCAATGAGCCAGCGGTCTTGTGGAAGGAGACGGCAGACATATCCGCTCCTGCATCCATAGCAGTCATTGGCTGACCCTCGATTTGGAAATAGAAGTGAGCGCCATGAGCTTCATCAACAAGGACGGCCATATGGTGTTCGTGAGCGTACTCAACGAGTTCTTTGAGGTCACCGACCGCACCAAAGTAGGTTGGGTTGATGACAAAGATGGCTTTAGCGGATGTATTTCTGTTGATGGCCTTCTTCCACTCTTCGAGTGTTGGCTGATTCGCGATCTCAAGATCGTTATCGATCTGAGGCATGACATAAACTGGAACGGCGCCGGAAATCGTCAAAGCGTTGATGACGGATTTGTGGACGTTACGAGGAAGGATGATCTTCTCCCCTGCTTTGACCGCAGTCATGATCATCGCGATGATGCCGCTAGAAGTTCCGTTGATCAAAAAGAAGGACTCGTCAGCGTGGCAGGCTTCCGCCATAAGCTGTTCCGCTTCCATGATTACGCCATTAGGTTTGGCGAGGTTATCTAAACCAACTGGGGCATTGACGTCACAAAGGAAAGCTTCGTGACCTAAAACCCTTGTCGCGGCATTGTCGACGTTGCCCATGTGATGCCCTGGGACATCAAAAGGAGAGACATCTTTCTTGATGTAATTCTCTAGAGCCGTGATAAACGGGGTATGTTTCTGACCCAATTTCATTGCGCATATATAATACGCATTCGCTACCCCATGTGAAATTATTTTTTGACCCCTAGAGGGATAAAAAATAAACCGCACGGATTTCGTGCGGTTTTTGTCAGCGATTTTTAGATTTTCAAGCTTAGTTGAACTTGACGATTTTGTGGCCAAGATGGAAACCGGTTCTGGCAAGAAGGGTTCCAATGCCAAGAGGAAGGTTGATGAACCAAATAAGTGGGTGGCGTTTGACCTTCTTGTATTGGCGCTTGTTGTTGGTCTTGCAGTGTCTCCAGAAATCCTTGAGGGCTTCTCTTGATTCCTTGGTTCCAACATATTTGGCCCAAAGGACTGAGAGGAGCATATTCATGATCAAGTGATGGAAGACGGCTTTGTAGGTCGCTTTGTCTTTGATCGAATAAATGTCGATGGCATCGAAGATGAGCTTTCCGTCGATAAGGAAGTCTTTGTACTTCTTAACGAGGTTAGAGGTCTGCATGGACTGGCCATCTCTGCCAGTGAGGTACTGATAGACGCTCACAGGGACATAACGGATCTCTTTGACAAACGCCATTGGGGCGTAGATGAAGTAGTTGTCTTCATAGGAGACGTGTCCTGGGCAATGGACTCCGCTTTCTCTAAGGGTAGAGGTCCTATACATGGTGGTATGTAAGGTAAGGTTGCGGTCGTAGCGGAAAGGCTTGATGCAGGACCATGGTCCGCCTTTGGCGGCATCATAGTCTTTGCCTTTGAAAAGGTAGTTGAAGTTGATGGTGGCGTCTTTGTTGTCTCTACCATGCCAGTAGGTGTAGTCGGTGAAGTAGAGGTCGGCTTTGCAGTTTTGCTCTTTGACGTCTTTGAGAAGAGCGGCAAATCCATCGTGATCCACCCAATCGTCGCTATCGAGGACGCGGAAGTAGACACCGGTGGCAAGCTCTAAGCCATGGTTGATGCCTTCGCCATGTCCGCCGTTTGGCTGGTGGACGGCTTTAATGAATGGGTGTTCGGCTGCGTACTTGTCTGCAATCTCACCCGTTTTGTCTTTGGAACCATCATCAATGATGATGACTTCGACGTCTTCCCCAAATGGGATGAGGGAATCGACGGCGTAGTGCAAGAATTCCTCGCTGTTATAAGCAGGGATGCACACTGTGATTAATTTCTGTTTTGTATCCATAGGTAAATTACTAGCTTCGCTTGTGGGCAAGCCTAGTAATTATACACATTTAAAACTACCTTAAAAGGTAAAGAAGTGTTTTTGTAGAATGTGTCTAGTTTTCTAAAGCCTTTTTCGCAGCGTTCTCTAAAGCTTCGTCACGGGCTTTCTTTCTTTGCTTTTTGACTTTTCCTTGGTGGATGAACTCGTGAAGTCCTTTGAAGAACTTGCCGTTGCACATCATGATGAGACCACCAAGCTGTCCCCAACCGATCATGCCGCCTGAAGCGCGGGACATGTTCCTTAATGGGGTGTAGTACATACCCATGGTCATGGTATCTGCCAAGGATCTATTGCCGAAGGCTGGGAGAATCTTAATGACGACGCGGATGGCCCACTCAAAGAAGCGGCCAAACCAGCCTTTCGCATAGCGAAGGTCGTAGATAGTTGTCTCAGGAGTGACCATGATTCTGTTCTTCTTGATGAAGACGACTGGTTCCTCGATCTTTCTGCCAAGGAGGGTTTCGAATTCCTCTTGGTCAACGCGTCTGACCTTTCCGCTGAAGTAGGAAGGAAGTTTCTCTTTGTCATATGGCGCTGGGGCGTTCGTGCCTTCTTGATGGATCTTGCCAACAAGAGGGAACGAGGCGCTTGATGGGCCGACATAGACATCGTAGTCCCCTGCTTCAACTTCCCACTTATTGGTGAGGATGTTGAAGTAACGGAAAGTATATTCATCGAATGGGATACTAACTACTTTGGTTTCGCCTGGCTTGATTTCGACTTTGGCGAATCCTTTAAGTTCGAAAGCCGGACGGAAGACCACGCTCTCTTTGAGGCCAATATACATTTCGGCGACTTCTTTGCCAGCGACGCTTCCGGTGTTCTTGATCTTGAAGGAGACACCCTTCTCATCGACCTTAAGGTCGCTGTATTCGAAAGTGGTGTATGAGAGACCGTAGCCGAATGGGTACCTTGGAGAGATGTCGGCGGTCGCGTAGTAACGGTAACCGATATATGGTCCTTCACGGTATTCGACTAAGCCATTCTGCCAGCCAAAGGTTTCGGCGCTTGGGCAATCTTCGTAGGTGTATGGGAGGGTTTCGGAAAGCTTTCCGGAAGGATTGACCTTTCCAGCAAGGACTTCGATCATGGCTCTCGCGCCTGCCTCGCCTCCGAGGTATCCGTGGACGAGGGCGTTCACGTTATCGACGAATGGAAGCTCAACAGGTGAACCCGCACTCAAAACGCAGACGATTGGGGTTCCGATTTCATGCAATTTCTCCAGCAAATCCAACTGATTTTTTGGAATTGCCATGGTTTTTCTATCAAGGCCTTCGGTCTCGCTATGCTCATCTAAACCGAGGAAATAAAGAACAACATCAGCCTTTGAAGCGAGGGTACAAGCCTTCTTTCTAAGGCCTTTGCTCTTCTTGCCGTATCTCTTGAAACCAGGCTCATAGCCAATGACGTTGATGCCAGATCCTTCTTCTTTGGCGACCTCAAGAGCGGACTCGACTTTGATTGGGTTAACGATACTGGAACCCGCGCCTTGGTAACGTGGTTTGTCAGCGAAGTCACCGATGATGGCAACCTTGGTTTCTGGTTTGAGAGGGAGGATGTCACCTTCGTTCTTTAAAAGAACGATCGATTCTCTAGCGACCGTAAGAGCGGCTTCGTGGTTGGCCTCTTTGTCAGTCTCTGGTTTCTTGTCTTTGAGGTTCTTGTTCGTGAGCAAAGCCAAATCGATGATGCGATCGATGGCCTCATCAACGTATTTCTCATCTAAGGTTCCGTCTTTGATGGCGTTATAGACGTCGTCATTGGTTTCACCGCCGGTGGAAGGCATCTCAACTTCGTTGGAGGCTTTCAAACCGAGGATGCGGTCGTTCTCTCCGCCCCAGTCGGTGACGATGATTCCTTTGTATCCCCAATCGTTGCGGAGGATATCGAGGAGAAGGTGTTCGTTCTCATTGGCGTAGGTGCCGTTGAGTTTGTTGTAAGAAGACATGATGCTCTTGGCCTTGCCTTCTTTGATGGCGATTTCAAAACCGGTGAGATAAATCTCACGGAGAGTTCTTTCATCGACGATGGAGTTGGACGCCATCCTCTTGATTTCTTGGTTGTTAGCGGCAAAGTGTTTTGGACATGCGCTGATGCCGTTTTCCTGAACGCCAGCGATATAGTTGGCGGCCATCTTACCGGCAAGATATGGATCTTCGGCGAAGTATTCGAAGTTACGTCCACAAAGTGGATTTCTCTTCATGTTGAGAGCAGGAGCGAGAAGAACGCTGACATCGTTTGTCGCGGCTTCTTCACCGATGGTCTTGCCCATTAAATGGGCCATCTCAATGTTCCAAGTATTCGCGGTTGTCGCGGACGACGGGAAACAGGTAGCAGGAATAGATGGGTTGAGACCAAGGTTGTCGGCCTCGCTTGCTTGCTTCCTCAAACCGGTCGGACCATCTGAGAAGAACATCGAAGGCAAATCGATGCTTGGCAAGTTCATTGTTTGCCAGAAGTCTTTGCCACTTAATAGAGAAACTTTTTCCTCTAGGGTCAGCTTGGAGATTAAGTCTTTGTGTTTGAGGGCCATATCTTACTCCTTCAATTTTTATTTTTAGGCTATGCCTAAGGATTTAAGCTTATCGAACATCTCTTTGGCAGCGATGATGCAATCATCCATGTCGTAATACTTGTAGACCGCAAGCCTTCCAAGGAAGAAGGTCTTTGGCTCAAGCTTGGCCGAGAGTTCTTTATATGCAGCGGCGAGGCTATTGTTCTTCTCGTCGTTGATTGGGTAGCAAGGGATCTTTCCTTCTTCGAAGGTGTCAGGGTACTCGAATGTGACAAGGGTTGAATGATGGTTCTCGCAGAACGGATCAAAGGCCTTGTGCTCAGCGCAGCGGGTGTATGGCTGATCATGAGTGGTGAAGTTGATGACTGGGTTGTTCTGGTAACGGTCCATCTGCATCCACTGATTGTCGAAACGGAGGGATCTGTATTCGAGCTTGCCGAGCTTGAATGAGAAGTACTCATCAAGACGTCCGGTGTAGATGACGTGGTCCGCCATTGCGTCCCATTTTTCTTTCTCTTCGAAGTAATCCACGCCGGTTTTGACGTCGATTTCTTTCAAAAGGTTCTCAACCCACTTGGAATAACCGCCGACTGGAAGTCCCTGCCAGGTGTCGTTGAAATAGTTGTTGTTGTATTCAAATCTCAAAGGCAAACGTTTGATGATGCTAGCAGGAAGCTCTTTGCAATCTCTGCCCCACTGCTTCTCGGTGTAGCCTTTGATGAGTTTCTCGTAGATGGTGCGTCCAACGAGTTTGATGGCTTGCTCTTCGAGGTTCTTTGGTTCATCGATGTGTTCCTTCTCAACCTCTTCAGCGATTTTGGCTTTCGCCTCTTCCGCGGTAGTGACACCCCATAACTCATGGAAGGTGTTCATGTTGAAAGGCATGTGGTAGAACTCGCCATGGCAGTTGGCGATAGGCGAGTTGATGAATGGATAAACCTCAACATTGTTGTTGAACATATCCCAGGCGAATTTGTCTGAGGTATGGAAAATGTGCGGTCCATAAGTGTGGACGATGATGCCATCTTGGATGGCTGTGGAAATATTGCCGCCGACATCGTTGCGTTTCTCGAGGACGAGAACCTTCTTACCGGCGTTCTTAAGTAAGTTGGCGATCGTTGAGCCAGAAAGGCCGCTGCCAACAATCAAGTAATCGTAATGCATAAGCACTCCTATTCAGACCGGTATATTTTACCTTAACCTAGGGTAAAAGTGCTACAATACCAAAGGTAAATTTATGAAAAAGAACGAAGTTATACATGAAGCGCTGGCAAAAGAAGGCGCAGATGCTTGGGTTATCGTCGACTACGAAAACAGAAATAAAACTCTAGTCGAATTCCTTGGTAACAGGATGCTCACGAGAAAGATTTTCCTCGTCTTCCCGCTTAGCAAGAAGCCTTTCATCATTTGTCATTCAATCGACACCGTTTTCCTTAGGGACGAAGAGATCACAAGTCAGTTCGACCTCAAGGTCTACCATACCTGGCAAGAGATGCTCGATATCGAGAAGAAAGAGTTCGCCGAATACAAGAAGGTCCTTATGGACATCTCCGAGTTTGGCCTTCTCCCAAGAATCTCTTTAGCCGACTATGGCTCGGTCGAGTTCATTAAGAGCCTTGGCATCGAAGTCGCTTCAAGCGGAAACCTCCTCCAGAGATTCAGCGCCTTATATAGCGACAGAGCCTATGAGCTTCAGCTTCTCGCCAACAAGAAGACCCTCATGATCAAAGATGAGGCCTTCGCCAAAATCAAAGAGCTCATTCTTAAGAATGGCGAGACCAGCGAATATGAGATCCAGAAATTCATCTGCGATAGATTCCACGAAGAAGGCATGGTCTATGACGACCCAGCTATCGTCGCGATTGGCAAGAACGCTTCCGACCCTCATTATGGCCCAAGCAAAGAAGTCTCCTCCCCTATCAAAAAAGGCGACTTGGTCCTTATCGATATGTGGGCGAAGATGGACGACCCTGAAGGCGTCTACGCCGACATCACCTGGATGGGTTATGTCGGAGAAGAGGTCCCAGAGGTTTATGCGAAGAGATTCGAGATCTTGAAGAAGGCGATTGAGGCCGATTTCGAGTTCCTTAAAAATGAGCTTCCTAAGAGGGCTGTCGCCGGTTACGAAGTCGACCAAATCTCAAGAGATTACATAAAAGACGCAGGATTTGCTGAGTATTTTGTCCATAGAACCGGACATAACATCGCGGTTGATGTCTCTCCTCATGGCCCTGGCGTGAACATCGATAACTATGAGTCGCACGACACTCGAGAGATCATCGACGGAGTCACTTTCTCTCTTGAGCCAGGCATCTATGCGCCTGACTTCGGCATGAGAAGCGAGACCAACGTCTATATCAAAAACAGGCAACCAATTTACGTTGCTGGACACCAAGAAGAAATCGTCGCGATTCTCAAAGATTAACCTTAGTTCTAGAAGGTCGGCCAAATTTGACCGACTTTTTCTTTTTGACTAGAATAGGCACGTCTTATGAAATTCTCATCTTTCATGAAATTTGCTGGTTTCGGAATCAGCACAATTCTCTTTCGAAGGAAGAAGCCTATTTTAGGAACGGTCATCGTCACCGATAAGTGCAACCTCCACTGCAAACACTGTTCCGTCAATAACATCACCGCGGTCATCCACCCATATGAACAGATCAAAGGCGAGATGAAGCAGCTCTATGACATGGGCGTGCGCATCCTCTTTTTCTGTGGAGGCGAGACCTTCATGTGGAAGGACGGAGACAAGACCCTTAGAGACCTCGTCATCGAGGCGAAAAAGATGGGCTTTCTCATCGTCAACGTGGTCACGAACGGTACCTGGCCAATCGATTTGCCAGAGGCGGACTTAATTTTATTAAGTCTTGATGGCGACAAAGTCCACCACAACATCATCAGAGGCGAAACTTACGACACCATCTTCGAGAACATCTCCAAAGCCACTTCTGACAACATCTGTTTCTATATGGCCGTCAATCAAATCAACAAAGATTGCATCCGTGACGTCTGCGAGAAAGCCCGCGACA
This sequence comes from Bacilli bacterium, assembly GCA_017540455.1. Lineage (GTDB taxonomy): Bacteria > Bacillota_I > Bacilli_A > RFN20 > CAG-826 > UBA4951. The sequence continues at coordinate 28,228 of JAFYAZ010000035.1, forward strand.
CCAAGAACGTCAGAGCGGTCTCTTTCAACTTCCATACCCCATACCCAGATACCAAAGAACTCAAACTCACCAAAGAAGATAAAGCCAAATGCTGCGAGACCATAAAGCAGATGATGAAGGAAGGCTGCCCCGTCTTTAACCTTAAGAGCGCATTCCCATATATCATCGAGAACAAATTCCCAACTCCGTGCTACCAATGCGTCGTCATGGAGAATGGAAAGCTTTCCGTCTGCGGGCGTTGCATCGATGTCCCAGGCCTTTGTGATGAATGTGGCTACTTCTTCGTCGCCGAATATACCCTTCTCTTCAGGGGCAACTTGAAGATCATCTTCGAGATGCTTAAGACTTACCTGAAATACATCTAAAATGAGTTTCCTTACATCACTTGCAAGATCCTGGCTCACAAGGTCACTCAAACCATTCACTTTCAAGAGTGATTACGACCAGCTTCTCCCATATGAAAACCTAGACAATCTAGGTCTTTATGTTCACCTTCCTTTTTGCAAAAACATCTGCAATTTCTGCCCGTATTGCAAAAAACTCTACTCAGAAGAGGAGAGTAACAGGTATATCGATGCCCTCATAAAAGAGATCCATTTGGTAGGTTCTCAAAGCAAAGAAAAGAAGAAGGTCACGAGCCTCTATTTCGGAGGCGGAACTCCTGCTTTGTCCGCGCCTAGAATCCACGAGATCATTGAGGCCATAAACGAGCACTTCATCATCACCGAAGGAATCGGTTTGGAGCTTCATCCGGAAAACGTTAACAAAGAGACCCTCCAGACACTTAAAGACGCTGGGGTCACCAAGATCTCAATCGGCATTCAGTCCTTCCGTTCCAAATATCAGTCCATATTGGGAAGAAAGACCGTCGATACCGAAGCCATGAAAGAGGCTTTAAAGGCCGTTCCTTTTGAAACGGTGTCGATGGACTTCATCTTCGCTTTGCCTTCACAGACATATGAAGACCTTGAAGCGGATGTCGATGAAGCTTTCGAGCTTGGCGCTAACCACGTAGCCATTTATCCGTTCATCGACTTCACCTTCACCTCTAGCAAAGTCAAAGCCCTTCCAAAGAAAGAGAAAAGAGAGCTTCTTGATGCCATAACAAAACACTGCCAAGAGAAAGGCTATCCTCGCAGCACCATTTGGACCTTCTCAAGCAAGCCTGAGGCCAAATACTCGTCAATGACGAGAGAGACCTTCTTAGGCTTCGGTTGTTCTGCTACCACCCTTCTCAAAGACCAGTTCAAGATCAACACGTTCGATGTTGATTCCTACATCAAGAGAATCGAAGAAGGGAAACTCCCAACTTCGTTGACCATCAGATTCAAGAAGAGACAAAGAATGGTCTATTGGCTCTTCTGGACCGCTTATAGCACAAGCGTGGATTCCAAAGACTTTGAGAAGTTCTTCGGTGTATCCCTTAAGAAGAAGTATGGGTTTGAGCTATGGCTCGCTAAGAAGATAGGCTACATCACTGAGAAAGATGGTGTTTACACCATGACCCTCAAGGGGGCCTTCTACTACCACTACTTCGAGAACTTCTATACTCTCTCATATATCGACAAGATGTGGGGAATCATGAGGAAAGAACCTTTCCCAAAACAAATCAAACTTTAAAAACAAAAAAAGAGGCGCGGAGTAAGGACGCCTCTTTCTTTTGTTAGTCGAGAATGTTGGTATGGAACAGCGTGAAAGGAGTAGCCGCTGTTACTAGTTGATTGAGATGTTGTGAACCAACTCTTTCTTCTCTTCTTCCTTAGGGAAGACGAGGGAGAGAACACCGTTTTCGAATTTAGCGTTGATGTCCTTTTCGTTGGTCAAACCAACATAGTAAGTCCTAGAAGCAGAACCATAGGTTCTCTCGTGGCAAACATATTTGCCTTTGGACTTTTCATCCCTCTTGTCTTCGCGTTTGGCGGAGATGGTTAAGTATCCATCTTTGAGGGTGACGTTGATGTCTTCTTTCTTAACGCCAGGAAGCTCTACATCCATCATGTAATGGGTTTCGTCTTCTTTGACATCCGTCTTCATGGAGATGGCGTGATTTTCTCTTCTGCTAACTGGAGCGAAGAAATCGTAGAATGGATCAAATCCGTAGTTGACTAAATCAAATGTCATTGTAGTTACCTCCTTGGGATTTTTTTAGCACTCATACTTCCTAAGTGCTAACTATATATTAGCCCTCTTTTTAGCACTGTCAATAGGTAAGTGCTAATTTTTTATGCGAAATTTTTTGCCCTCTCATTCATGCGCGCGAACGCATTAAATAATAAAGATGATATCTGCTTTTCGTAGGCGCCAAAGTCGACTATGAAAAAATCGTTTTTGGTGTTTTCGCGAAATAATTTTTCAACTTCGTAATTAATTTCTTTCACCATCTTCTCTGCGCAGACGTCGCAGATCTGCTGGTAGCGGCTCATGTCAAAACCCCAGCCGCTGATTAAGCCTGCTGTGTCTTTAAGGGTTTTGCAGAGTTTTTCCCTTAGAGCGGTCATCTTAAACTTTCCTTTGAACTGGGAAGAATAAGGATCAAGCCCATCGGATATGAGCTTTGAGAAATAAGAAAGAACTTCGGTTTCGGTGTTTTGATAAATGTTGTTATTCATAAGTGCCTCCACTTCTCATATAGAGGCATTTATGAAAATGTTCACAAAAAAAGGACCGAAGAATCGGTCCTAGATTTTGTTGTTTGTTCCTTACTTAGCAAGGAAGGCTTTGACACCGATGAAGAGTTCGGTTCCAGCGGCAAGGAGAGCAGCAACCGCGGTAGCGATGAATCCCCAAGCAAGGGTGAGCTGGAACTGAGGAGCTTCGACCATGACTGGGGCAAGGAAGGCTAAGATGCCGGCGACGGCCATGCAGAGGCCACCGACGATCGAAAGGAATCCACCGAACTTTCCGCCATACCATCCGAAGGCGACTCCGAGAAGTTCGAAGGCAGCGCCAACGATGAAGAGAACGAACATGGCAACAAGTCCGCCAGTCGCGCTGATAGTGAATGGAGCAGCTGGGTTGGTGAAGACAAAGTCATAACCGCGAACGAACTCATCCGCGCCAGCCTGGACGCCAGGGGCGATTGGGAAGAGGAACGCGCAAAGGGTGAAGATAAGGGCAACGATGCCAAGTAATCCACCTAAATTTGAAGTCTTTTTCATATAGTTAGTCCTTTACTAGAAACGAGTTAATCTTACTAGCCTTGTAATCGTTGTTCAAGGCTTCGTAATTGTTAAACAATTATTTCAGGCCGTTTCTAATCTCTTTGAGCTTGGTTTGAAGCTCTTTTAATCCGAGGTTAAGCTCATTGGCTTCACCTGGTTTAAGATGGCGAACCCTTTCGATCTGGGCCTCGATGGCTTTGGCCGCCAAGACCTTCGAATAGTTAGGGTTGTTGATGTTGGCGTTAAGAATCAGATCCTGCCTTTGGGTCTCGGCAAAGCCGGAACTGTGGCTGGCTGGTTTCTTTGGCGCCTCTTTCTTAGGGGCAGGCTTCTTAGCTGGCGCCGGCTTTTTGGTTTCAGCCGGTTTCGCTTTAGGAGCAGCCTTAGGGGCTGGTTTTGCTTTTGGCTCCGCTTTTGGTTTTGGAACCGCGACAGGTTTCGGTTTCAAAGAAGCGTAGAAGTCGTTGTTCTTCTTTTCGAAGACAATGGTGGCTCCCTTGATTTTGTATTCTTTGAGCATGTCGTGCTTAAGCTCGGACACCTCTTTGTCGACCGCTTTAAGGTCTTTGGTGGTGACATCATATTCACCATGGACCATGGCGACATATGCAACGTCTGGGTCTCTGAAGATCCAACCGTTATATTGGCCAAGCTTCTGAAGCGCGAAGCTTGGGGTCCTTCCGATTCCGTAGAAGATCTTCGGGGTTTCGGCCTTTGGTTTTTCAGGAGCCTTTGGAGCAGGAGCGACTGGCTTGGCTTTTGGGGCTGGGGCTAAACGCTTCTTCTCCTCAAGAAGCTTCTCTTCTGGGTAACGGAGTTTGAGATTTGCTTTCTCGGCAGGTTTCATAGCCTTGAGAAGAGCAAGCTGTTTGTCGATATCCTCAATCTTCCTTGGGGTTGGGTAATTAGGATTGCTGAGATTCGCGGAAAGTGCGGAATCTGCTAAAACCACAGGGGATTTGTCAGTGATTTTTGGTTTTTCAGGGGCTTTTTGCTGGGCTTCCTGTTTGGTTTTGATTGGGGTTTTGTTGTTCGAAATTGGTCGAACGTTGTTTCTTGCTGGGGCGCGTTCTTGCGGCTTCTCACCGTAGTTCACCTCTAAATCACCACTTCTGCTGATGCGGTAGACGTTGATGATTCTTCCCTTCTGGGATTCGAGGCTATTGAGACCACGGATGTCGTTTGTAAGTTTCTTGTCTTGGGTGATGATGAGAATCTTCTCGGCGATTCTCAGATCGGTGACCTTGGCAAAGATTGCTCTATCCGCAAAACCATCTTTGTGGGTTGGTTTTGTGATCTCAATGGTTTTGCCATGGCGTTTATTGTCTTGCAGGATTTTTATGGCGAGTTTCGCTTCTACTAACTTATCGCCTTCCTTGCTCTTCGAATGCTTTTTGAGTTCTTCCATGCATTCGCCAAGAACAATAACTTTCAAACCGTCTTTCCAATATTCACGGGATTTGACTAAGCAATCCATGAACAAAGGGAACGAGTCTTCCATCAAGGAACAAGTATCCATGAACACTTTGTCGAAATTATTCAAAAATTTCGCAAGGTTCGAGGACTTGATTTCCTCGCTGTACATTAAAAGTACCTCCTTATGAGTTAATTCTACTATATTTAGAACCTATTGGTTCCTAGAGTTTTCTAAGCGATGAAAAGGGCGGCCGCGCCGACAACGCCGGCATCGCTGCCGAGGGCAGAGACGAGAACTCTGACTTCAGGGGTTCTCTTGAAGCCATAGTCTTTGGCCGCGAGTTTCTTCTCGACGGCGTCGGTTAAGTATTTGCGCTGATTGGAAAGGCCACCGCTTAAGATGACGGCCTCTGGACGGAAGATGTTGCAGAAGTTGATGATGCCTAAGGTGAGATACTCCTCATAATCATCGACGACTTTCAAAGCGGTCTTGTCGCCTTTTTTGGCGCATTCGAATGAAGTGCGGCCATCAACTTTCTTGATGTCGCCTTTGACGAAATCCCACATCTTGGAATCTTTGTCTTTCTTCATGGCTTTCTTGGTATCGTTGATCAAAGCAGTGACGGAAGCATAAGCTTCGAGGCATCCCTTGAGTCCGCAGGTGCACTGGCGTCCGCCTCTTTCGATGACCATGTGGCCGAGTTCGGTTCCTTTGCCTTCGTTGCCTTCGTAGAGTTTTCCATCAAGGAAAAGTCCACCGCCGACACCGGTTCCAAGGGTGAGGAGGACAAGGTTGTTATATTGTTTGCCAACACCGAATTTGGCTTCGCCAAGCATGGCGGCGTTAGCGTCGTTAGTCACTTTGGTTGGGAGGCCTGTGGCCTGGCGGATCATCTCAGCGACTGGAGCATTGTTCCAGCCAAGATTTCCAGAGAAGCAGCAGATACCGCTTCTGCTATTGATTGAGCCTGGGCAGCCAATGCCGATTCCGCCGACTTCAAAACCTTCGGCCTGAACGGCTTTCACATTGGCGTTGATCAAATCGCCAAGCTTGCTGAGTGTTTCATCTTGTTTAGCACCCTTGATGAATTTCATCGTGAATGGGTGACTAATTGTTCCTTCTTCGTTTACGAACGCGCACTTAATGGACGTTCCACCGATATCAATTCCTAAATATAGCATGCTGGTATTTTGCCTCATTTATTCCAAAGAATAAAGGATATTGCTTTTTAGAGCTCCTCGACCGTGTCGGCTAAAGGTTTTCTGTCTGAATGTCTTGGGGATGGGGTTGAGGACTCGCTTGGATAGCCGATGGCGAGCATCATAACTGGCTTAATGTTTTCAGGAAGCTCAAAGGCTTCAGAGACGAGTTTCGAATTGAAACCCCTAAGCCAAATGCTATGAATTCCAAGGTCCTCCGCTTCAAACATCATCGAAGTTGCGACGATGGAGGCGTCTTGCTCACCTGCGTTGTAACCTTCCTCGCGAGCGTTCTTCCAAACGGTATTCAAGTCATAGCAGACAAGAAGAACGATTGGAGCGTCATAAGTATGAGTGAGCTTAGCCGCTTTCCATAGAGAGTCCTCGGTCTTAAGGACGTAAACCTTCTGTGGCTGGAAGTTACAGGCCGTTGGAGCGAGCCTTCCTGCTTCAAGGATCTTCGAAAGCTTTTCTTCTTCGATGGCGTGCGACTTATCGAAGGCGCGTTCGGAGTATCTTTGCTCCGCTAATTTCAAGAATTCCATAATTAACCCCCTTCCTGGTTAACGGGACATCTTTTTATGAATATAAAACGTCTTCGAAAATATAATGTCATTCATTGCCGCTTTAATTCAAGGCAAATGATTTTGTTAATGTAAAAAATTATTGGAGTAAAAGGGTCTCTGTTATATACTTTGCCACGTGAAAATCGAAGAAGAGAAAAGCATCGTAAAACATTCAAAGGTTGGCTTCATAATCGCCCTCCTTTTGACCTGCGCTGGCGGATTCCTTGAAGCCTATTCTCTTTACTATCGCGGCTTCTGGGGAATGATGATGACTGGCAACCTCGTTTATGGTGTTGTTAGCATTGTCAAAGGAACCCCTCTCGAACTTTTAACTTATATCCCGGTTGTCATTCTCTTCGCAGCAGGCGTTTTCCTCGCTAGACTTATCGAAGATAAAATTGCCAAAGAAGACGAAAAGAAATACCACGTTATCGAACTTTCGGTCATCGTCGGACTTCTTCTTGTTGTCATGGCTATCCCAACCATTTTCGATCCAGAAACCAAGAACCCAGACAAATTCGCCTGGCCAAACATCATCTCTAACGGCCTTATCGCCATCATCGGTGGCTTCTTGACCAAAAGCTTTGCTTCCTTTGACGAACAACCATACACCGCGACAATGATGACCGCGAATATGGGCCGCCTTGCCATATCAACCTATGACGCAATCTTTGGCGAGGAGAAGGCTAAGAGCCGTAAAGCGGCCCTCAAATACCTCGTGATCATTCTCTTGTTCGCTGTCAGCGCTGCAGGTTGCTACTGCTTCTACTACTTCGTTTATAAAAGCCTTGAGGGCGATACGCTTATCTCTTATTTCCCGAACCTGACTCTTGTGCTTCCACTCATTCTCATATCAAGCGCACTCATAGTTTCGGCGAAGAAAAAACAATAAGAAAAAGGGCTCAATTGAGCCCTTTCTTTTTGCTATTTTTATTCAAACGAACCGAAGGTTCTTACGGCTTCATCGACGCTCATGCCCTTTTGGCAAACGGCGATGCCAGCTTTTCTAACTTGCTGGTCGGCAGCATCAAGAAGACCTAATTGCGATGGGTTGATGATGCGGCTAGGCTCAATCTTTCCGAACGCTGAATATACTTCATCGAATGTCATGTCTTTGCATGGAGTGATCATTCGCTTGGCTTTAGCCATGCGGTTGAGACAAGAAGATGAAATAACGAATCTCATGAACTCATTGGCCATGGCTAAGTTCTGGCTCTTCTTGTTAACTGAAAAGCAAAGATCGACGGTGTTATAGAAGTATCCGCCTTTATCGGTCGATGGGACTGGGTGGAAGCTATATTTGAATGGGTTCTTGGTGAAGGCTTCAGATTGGCTTTCTCTCTTTTCGGTTCCTGAGACGGTTCCGCCTTTGGCGAGCATCATGGCAACGTCTCCCATATAGAAACGTTTGATGGTCTTGTCGTAATCGTCAGCAATGTTTGTCGTGCACTCTTCAAGATCGACAAAGCCTCTGCTCATAAAATCGTGGGCGAGTTCCAAGCTGGCACGCATATGCTCACCGGCGGAAGGCGCCAAGGAGTTGAGTTCATCCACCGCTGTTTTGTTATTGACTAAAGAAGCACAGAAATGTGGGAAGTAGAGAGGGTATATGACCATGCTTTCGTGTCCAAGCATCGGAAAGATCTTTGGGCTTGCTTTCTTGAAAGCGTCGCACGCAGAAATGAGTTCGTTATATGTCTCTGGAATTTTGACGTTGTTCGCCTTGAAGAGGTTCTCGTTGATTAACATTCCATAGGAAGTCGTGTAGACAGGAAGATATGGGACCTTGTTGTTCGAATCACGGTAAAGAAGGTCGTCGCGGATGCACGAAAGATCAAAGCCAAGCGACTTGTCGGACAAATCTTCTGTGTATTCGTCGATCGCCGAGAAGTCGATGGTTGAGTAGGTAAAGAAGATGTCCGGTGGGGTGTCTCCCTGA
>JAFYAZ010000036.1 GCA_017540455.1 Bacilli bacterium
CCCAGAGAAAATCATCGGACTCAAGCACAGCGAAGGAAAATCCTTCCTTGAGCTTTTCCATGGCCCAACCCTTACCTTCAAAGACATGGCTCTTTCCCTTCTTCCACATCTCATGGAAGTCACGCTTAAGAAACACGGACAAAAGAAACTTCATATATTAACCGCTACAAGCGGAGATACCGGAAGCGCGGTTCTCTCTGCTTTCAAGAGCCTTCCTGCTGTTGAAGTAAGTGTCCTCTACCCTAACGGAGGAATCTCTTACGTCCAGGAGAGACAGATGCTTTCTTTCTCTTCTTCCACTGCTAGAGCTTATGCCTTGCAGAATGGTAACTTTGATGATTGCCAGACCCTTGTTAAGAAGACAATGTTAGAGGGAACGAAGGAAGACGCTTTCTCTAGCGCCAACTCCATCAACCCATTCCGTCTCCTTCCACAGATCGTTTATTACTTCGCTGCCTATATCGGACTCCTCAAAGAGAGCAAGATCAAGCTAGGCGAAAAGATCGATGCCATTGTCCCAACTGGTAACTTTGGTGACGTTTTTGCTGGGTATTTAGCAAAAATGATGGGTTGCCCAATCGATAAACTCGTCATCGCTTCAAACCCAAATAGAATCCTTCCAGATTTCCTCTTCACTGGCAGATATGACCTTCGTAACAGAGATCTTCTCAAGACCTCTTCCCCATCGATGGACATCCTTATCTCCAGCAACCTTGAAAGACTTCTTTACCTCTCTTCCAAATCCAGCGAGACCACCAAGAAGTGGATGGAAGAGCTTAAGACCAAGAAGATCTTCGAAGCCGACAAAGAGACCATGGAGGCTATTAGAGAGAACTTCGAAGCCTACTGCATAGAAGAAGATGAGAGCCTTGGCTCAATCGTCGACCTCTATAACAAAGAGAAATACCTCATCGACCCACATACCTCTGTCGCCTATGAAGCGTCATTCAAGAGAGGAACCAAGAATCTCACTCTCATTGTTTCCACTGCTTCACCACTTAAATTCCCAGATACCATTTGCCATTCCTTTGGAAAAGCCTTCAAAGACCAGAAAGAAGCCTTGTCCATCCTTGAGAATGAATACAACGTTCCTCTTCCACCTCAGCTTAGAAGAGTTCTCGAGAACAAAACCCCTCGTTTCCTCATCTCAAGCGAGAGATTCCATAAGAGAATGCTTAGGGAACCTGCTTACAAGATCCTTACCCCTGCAACATCGGCGAACCTCGGTCCAGGATTCGATGTCTGCGGCGTCGCTCTCTCGATCAACAACGAATTTATCTTCAGGAAGAGCAACAAAGATTCACTCAAGGGTTTCTCTTTCAAAGGAGAGAACCTTGTCATGAAGGCCTATAAGCAGTACTTCAAACATTTCGATGTTCATTATGTTCCTGCCGAGATTACTCAGGTCAGACAATCCATTCCTCTTTCGAGAGGTTTAGGAAGCTCTGCTTCTGCTATCGTCGCAGGCTTATTGGGCGCGAACTCAATCTGCAATGAACTCCATACCAAAGAAGAGTTGCTTGAGCTCGCCACAAAGATGGAAGGACATCCTGATAATGTCGCCCCATGTCTCTTTGGAGGCTTATGCGAGGCTCATTGTGAGAACGGAAAAGTCACCGTCACAAAGCATGACATCAACCCATCCTTAAAAGCCCTTCTCTTCATCCCTGAGCAAGTCATCAGCACCGAAGAAGCAAGAGCCATCCTTCCAAAGGACTACGAAGTAGATATTTGGAAATTCCAGAAAGAGAGGATTCCTCTTTTGATGAACGCTTTCAAAGAAGGAGACCTCAAGAAGATCAACGAAGCTTTAGAGGATTATATCCACGTCCCATATAGAGCAAGACTCATCGATGACTATTGGTTAGTCGAGAAAGAATGTTCCAAACTCGGTCTTCCTATGACCATCTCCGGAAGCGGTTCGACCCTCATCATCTTCTACAAAGATAACGAGCAGGCTGAATCTCTCATCACCAATGTTTCCTTAAAGAAAACCAAACACCCATACAGATTCGTTGAGGCCTCATTCAACAAATGTTTGGCCCTCTTTAAAAAGAAAGGCGAATAGTAATGAATATTGCGATTCTAGGATATGGCACAGTCGGTCAGGGTGTTGATGAAATCATCAGCAAATCCCGCCCCGATTTGAAAGTAACACGTGTTTTTGACCTCCCTACGAAGAAGGATATCCTCAAAGAGAGATTCTCCAGCGTTGAGGAAATCGTCGCTGACAAAGACATCGACATCGTCGTCGAATGCATGGGTGGAGACCTCATCCCTCATCTTGCCATCGTCTCTGCTCTCCAAAACGGAAAGCACGTTGTCACAAGCAACAAGGAAACCGTCTCCAAGCACCTAGAAGAATATCTTGAAGCCGCCAAAAAGAACAAAGTCACCTTCCAATATGAAGCTGCGGTCATGGGAGGCGTTCCTTTAATCGCCCCTCTAACCACAACATCATCTTTTGATGAGTTTATTTCCTTTGACGGAATTCTTAACGGCACCTGCAACTTCATCCTCTCGAACATGGATATGCTCGGTGAGGATTATGCGAAGATCCTTAAGGAAGCCCAGGACAAAGGATTCGCCGAAAGAGATCCTTCTGCCGATGTCCTCGGTATTGACACAAAGAGAAAGATCGCGATCATCGCCTCAACAGTCTTCAAAGAAATCTTCGATCCAGAAGAGATTCCTTGCTATGGAATCGACGGAATCACCAAACAGATGATCGACGACGCTAAGAAAGAAAACAAGACCATCAGGCTCTTAGGACATATCTCTAAAGAAAAAGATGGATATTCCCTCTATGTCAGCCCTGCTCTTGTCAGCAAAGATTCCATTTTCGGTGGAACCCTCATGGAGCTCAACGCTGCAACCGCATCCTTCAAGAATAACGGCGTCCTTTCCTTCAAAGGCCCAGGCGCAGGAAGATATCCTACCGCTTCCGCCATCCTTCAGGATATCGAAAGAATCGCCCATGGATACAAGATGCAATTAGAAGGCTTAGAGAAGAAAGCCAATATCCTCTCTAACCTTGAAGGCACTTTCGTATGCTACGAAAAAAATAGTGAAACCAAGGTCGTTATGAGCAATCCTAACGCCGAAGAATTAAAACGTTTCTCAGCAGTCATTAAGGAGGTCAAGTGATATGCAGAAATACAATTTCGCCGTTGTCGGCGCATCTGGCTTAGTAGGAAGAACCTTCCTCAAAGTCATGGAAGAGTATGATCTTCCAGTTGGAAAGCTTAGGCTTTTCGCTTCTGAAAAGAGCGAAGGCAAAACTATGACCTTCAAAGGGCAAGAATATCCGCTTGAGGTCCTTAAAAAAGGCTGCTTCCTTGATACTGATTACGCTTTATTCTCCGCTGGTGGATCCGTCTCCAAAGAATGGGGACCAGTCGCTGAGCAAGAAGGCGCTTTGGTCGTTGATAATAGCTCGACTTGGAGAATGGATGAATCCTGCGCCCTTGTTGTCCCAGAGATCAACATCGATGACATCAAGTCCAAACGTAGGCTCGTTGCCAATCCTAACTGCTCCACTATTCAGTCTGTCTTAGCGCTTAAGCCTCTTGAGGACGCTTTCAAAATCACCCGTATCAACTATTCGACATATCAGGCTGTTTCCGGTTCCGGAAAGAAAGGCCTTAACGATTGGGAAGGCGCAGAAAAAGGAGCGCCAACCGGATTCTATCCATATGACATCTCGAGAACCTGCATCCCTGAGATCGATGTCTTCTTCGACGATGGATATTCCAAAGAAGAGAAGAAGATGATCGAGGAAACAAGAAAGATCCTCCACCGCCCAGACCTAAGAATCTCCGCGACCTGCATCAGGGTTCCAGTTCCTGTCGCCCATGGCGTCTTGATGGAAGTCGAATTCGAGAAGCCTGTCACCGTCGAAGACGCCAGAAGAGTCTTAGCGGCTTACCCAGGCATCAAAGTCTTAGACGATCCAAAGAACCACATCTACCCTGTCTCCACTATCGCTGCTGGCAACGACTACGTCTATGTTGGCAGAATCAGAAAAGACACCTCCGTCGATAATGGCTTACTCATCTACTGCGTTGCCGACAACGTCAGAAAAGGCGCTGCCGCCAATGCCGTTCAGATCGTCAAGAAGCTCATCGAAGAACACGAAGAGCTCATTGCCTATAACGAGAAGAAGGAAGGATAAGAAGATGCTTAAAGTTTGCAAATTCGGTGGCTCATCATTAAGTGATGCCAAACACTTCAAGCAAGTCAAAGCCATCATCGAGGCCGATCCTGACCGTAAGTGCGTCATCGTCTCCGCTCCAGGAAAAGGAGAAGGCGAATGCGACAAGATCACCGACCTTCTTTATCTTTGCTTCCAGCACCGCAAATACCACGTCGAATTCGATGGGTTATTTGAGAGGATCGAACAAAGATATCTCAAAATCAAAAAAGAGTTAAACATCGATTATCCAATCGAGAATGATCTCAAAGAGATCAGAGAGGCTCTCAAAGAGAAGAAACTCACCGAAGCCAAACTCGTCTCAAGAGGCGAATACTTATGCGCCAAACTCTTAGCCGCATATCTTGGCTATTCCTTCATCGATGCCAAAGACGTCATCCACTTCAAGTTTGACGGAAAGGTCGACGAGAAGAAGACGAGCGAAGACATCGCTAAAGCCTTCGCCAAAGTCGAGAAAGCCGTCATCCCTGGCTTCTATGGCTCATATCCTAATGGCGAGGTCTGCTTATTCAGCCGTGGAGGAAGCGATGTGAGCGCTTCATACTTCGCTGAAGCCTTAGACGCTTATCTCTATGAGAACTTCACCGATGTGAGTGGCTTCTATATGGCTGATCCTCGCATCATCCCAAATCCTCTTAGAATCAACGAGATCTCTTATGACGAATTAAGAGAGCTCTCTTATGCTGGCGCTCAGGTTCTCCATGCTGAGACCATCATCCCTCTCATGGAAAAGAGAATTCCTTTGGAGGTCCTTAACTCCAACCATCCAGAGGAAGGCGGAACCTTTATCAAAGATAAGGCTCCAGGGAATAACCACCTCATCACCGGTCTTACTGGCAAGAAAGGATTCATCGCCCTCACCTTCGTTAAGAGCCGTGAATGCGATAAGCTTGAAAGCATCCGTTCTGTCTTGGATGTCTTTGCGAGATACAAAGTCCCAGTAGAGCATATCCCAACCTCTATCGACTCCTTCTCCGTCATCTCTGAGAAGAGCAAACTCGAAGATCGTTATTTCGATTTGGTTGCCGAGTTAAAGAAGCTCCCTGAGATTGTCTCGATCAGTGAGGACGCTGATGTCGCTCTCATTGCCATCGTTGGTTCCAACATGGCCAAGAAGAGCGGTGTCTCTGGCAGGCTCTTAAGCGTCTTCGGCGAAGAGAAGATCAACATCAAACTCATCGACCAGGGACGTGAGGAAATCAACATCATCGTCGGTATCTCTAACGCCGATTACGATAAGTCCTTGAAAGCACTTTATACGAGATTCTCCGGGGAAATTATTTAATTAACCCCTGCAAAACCCGCTTGTTTTTGATAAGAGCGGGCACTTAAGAGATATGAAGGGACCTTTGCCTTGGTAAGGGTCTCTTTTATTTTTGAGCAGAAAGAAGTGAAGACTTGATGGGCTTGGGTAATGGAGATTTTTAAGTCGCTAGCGATCTCTCTGAATGTCCTTCCGTCCATCCTAAGCCCAACGATCTTCCTCTCTTGTTTTGAGAGTCTTGAGGAAGCATTAGAAAGGCGATCGATCGATTCAACGTAATCCATGTAATAGGCGACGTTGCTGTACTCGCTCTTATCCGGAATAGCCTCACCGAGGGTATATGGCTCCCCTTGTTCTGAATAGTATTCTTCATCAAGGGAAAGAGTGTTCGCTCTCTCGAAGACACAGTTGCTATTTGCTTCAGAGACAAGGGAGTTCTTCATAAGAACGGAGAAGTATGTCTTTATGGAAGCGTTAGCTGCAAAGGTGTAGTTCCTACACATCGAGGTGAACGCGTCAAAGAAGGCGTGATTGAATTCCCAAGGATCAAGAAGCTTGATGAGGGTTGGAGATACGCTTCTTCCGACAAGGTAACGCTTATCGAAATACCTTTTGTAGAATTCGCTTTTGGCGTTCACGTTGCCACTTCTAGAAAGAAGAAGCAAATAGCCATCCGATGGAGAGGTGCTTAAAAGAGAACCCCCTTTGGGCCATGTTTGACTTTCCATAAGTCTATTCCTTTCCGCTACTTCCTAGCGCGATGTATTTCGGAAATAAGAATGGCTGCGGACACCGAAGCGTTGAGGCTGTTGACGTGCCCAACCATCGGGATCTTGATCACGAAGTCGCTGTGCTCTAAAAGAAGCCTAGAGATGCCAAAACCTTCAGAGCCAACGACAAGGGCTATCGGACACTTATAATCGACTTCATCGTATTCTTGAGTCGCTTCTCCGTCGCTGCTCACGATCCAGAAGCCTTTTTTCTTAAGGATCTCAGCAGCTTGGGTGAGATTGGCCACCACCGCAACCTTGACGTAATTGATGGCGCCAGTCGATACTCTTGCGACTGTGGCGTTAAGAGGGACCTCACCTTTCTTCTTCATGATGACCCCATCGACGCCAAAAGCATCGCAAGTGCGAAGGATGGCTCCAAGGTTGTGAGGGTCTTCGATTCCATCAAGGATGAGAAAGAGAGGCTCTTTCTTGCCTTCGACCGATTTGAGGAGATCCTCTAACGAATAAGTCTCGTAGGTTTTGACTCTGGCGACGAATCCCTGGTGATGATCGTTTCCTGCCATGTTGTTCAAGGTGGCAGAGTCGACATACTTGATTTCTACGCCTTTCTTATTTGCCAAACCAACAAGTTCATGGCCACTTAACCTCTCTAACGCGTAGAGAAGAGAAACGTTGCCGCTTAGTAATGATTCGCGGACGCTGTTGATGCCATAAATTGAAGTGGACTTATTGTTGGAAGGTTTTCTTTTGTTGTGAATATACATAGAGGCTCGATTCTTAGTTGTTAATCGTGTACTTAAGGTCTAGTGGCTTTAAGGAAACCCTGATGTCGTCTACGAAAAGTGATACGGAGTTGTCTGGAGTGTGTTTCATCCTGATCGTAATCTGGATTGCTTTGCCTCCTTCGCGGTCAACTAGAAGCGATTCCGTGTAGAGGATTTTGATGTTGTGATTGCCAGCGATTGAGAGCAAATCGGCAAGAACGGCTTTATCAGAAGGGAAGAGCAAAACGAGAATTGGATTGCGTTTTGCAATGGTTTCTTCGACTTTTCTCATCATAACGAGGGCGACAAAGGCAAGCGCGGTACCAAGCGCAGCGATAACAAAGTTACCACTGCCACAGGCAATGCCGATGGCCATGACGATCCAGATGGTGGTCGCCGTGGTGAGACCTTTGATGCCGGTTCCGGTCTGAAGGATTGTGCCAGCGCCAAGGAAGCCGATACCGGTGACGATCTGAGCCGCTAAACGGGCAGGATCACGGACAGCGTCAGGATGGGCGGCGTCCCAAGCGGCAAAGCCATAGATGGAAATCATCATGACGATTGCTGAGCCAGTAGCGACAAGGATGTGGGTTCTTAATCCGGCAGCGTGGCCATTGTATTCACGCTCAAAGCCGATTACGCCACTGAAGGCAATGGCAAGGATGATGGAAAGAAAGATGAGGCAAAGGTTGCCAACCCATAATGGGGCGGCGCCATTAAAGCCGCTGTTGAACCAGGTACTGATGATTTGGTCAATCGTCGTCATGCTTCTTTCCTCCTATGCTAGGCACTAGAAAATGCCTTTTTCGATCATTTTCGCCCTAAGGGCGTCGCTCTTAGCAAAGTCTTTGTTGGCTTTGGCCTCATCATACTCCGCATAGAGTTTCTTGTCTTCCTCAGTGAGGTGAGGAACGTTAATGGCAATGCCAAGGACTTCGCAGTATGAACGGACTTTAGCAAAGCTATCGCCAAGGGCGTTCATATCAAGAGGTCTTGTCCTAAGGCATTGGTTAAGGGTCTTGTTCTCTTCGTAAAGGACCGCTAAAGCGTTTGGTGTATTTAAGTCATCGCACATCGCATCAAGGAAGGCGTCTTCGTTTGATGGCTTGAGCGTATCAATATCCACTCCGTTAAGCTGGAGAGTGACCGCGCTCTTACGGAGAGACATGGTAAGTTGGTTGATCTTGGTTTGGGCTTCTTTGATGGTGTCGACGCTGAAGGAAGCTGGGGCACGGTAATGGCAAGCAAGAAGCATGAGTCTGAAGGCAGCGCCACCATACTCTTTGACGACATCCTTCATGAGGATGACGTTGCCAAGGGATTTGGACATCTTCTCGTTGTCGATGTTGATGAAGCCATTATGCATCCAGTAACGGGCAAGCTTGTTATGGTTATGGGCTTTGGACTGGGCCATCTCGTTCTCATGGTGAGGGAACTTGAGGTCGAATCCACCACCGTGGATATCGATATAGCCATTCTGGGCTCTGAAGATGGAATCGATCATGACACAGCATTCACTATGCCAACCAGGTCTTCCTTCTCCCCATTTGGTTTTCCATTTGATTCCCTCTTCGGTCTTTTTCCAAAGGGCGAAATCAAGAGGGTCTTCTTTCTTTGATTCGACGGCGATTCTCGCGCCTGATTCAAGATCTTCGACAGCGTTGCCACTTAATTCACCATATTCAGGGATGTTCTTAACGCGGAGATAGACGTCACCATCAACTGCGTATGCTTCACCTTTCTCTTCAAGTTCTTCGATGTACTTGATGATCTCAGGCATGTACACAGTTGGTTTTGGAGTCTCATCTGGTTGGAGAGCCCCTACTTCATCAACGAGTCTACGGTATTCGGCAATAACACTTTCAGTTAATTCTTTTTCAGTGATGCCAAGTTCTTTGGCGCGGTTGATGATCTTGTCATCGACGTCGGTGTAGTTGCTGACGAATTTGACTTCATAACCGATATGCATCAAAAGACGGCGAAGCACGTCGAAAGTAACGACTGGGCGGAAGTTACCAACGTGAGGATCGTTATAGACAGTTGGGCCACAGCAATAGATAGAGACTTTACCTGGTACTAATGGCGTGAAGGTCTCTTTCTTCATGCCTAAGGAATTGAAAATCTTAAGTTCTCTCATAACAGGTATAGTTTACTCTCAGTTAGGAGAGTAAGCCATTGTTAAGTAGAACGTGGACCGTTGTTTGATTCTTTGTCTGCTTACTATCCGAAGTATTTGTAGTAGACTTCGTTAATTGCCTCAATGTATGACACAAAGGAAGGATGCGTATCTGTTTCGTTCTTCCTAAGGTGCAAATTCTTTTTGTCGAGATAGGTATCGCGAACTTCTCCCCAGTGCTTTGTCTTTTTCAGTTTTTCTTCCTTGGCGAAAAGATTGTGCGAGTCTTTTCCTTGTTCCCATACCCACGAGTCCAAGGAGACAAAACCAGTTTTTTTATGAATTAGCCTCCACCAAGAGCCATCATTATCTTCGCAGACGATTGCCAAGTCGATACTCCAAAGCGTCTTGTTCCCTTTTGTGAAATACCTTCTCTGTGTAGTGAGAGCAGAAGTTGAATCGGAACAATCTTCCCATCCTTTATCCTTGAGAACGAGGTTGAAAGCTTTCCGAACCGTTTCCTTGATTGAACGACAATCATTTATTTTGGGAGCGGATTCAATTACAAGATTGAAATCAAGATCAATCGGCTCGTTGTCATTTTGAGTAATCATGTTTCTTCCACCGCTCCCGACGATATGGAATGAAACCTGTAAATCGGAGTTGCGGTTTAGTTCAGACACAAGCCTGTTGACCGTATCAGCGCACTCAGTGCGCATCCTTTTTAAAAAATCTTTGTCTTTGACCCAATGGTACATAAAAAACTCCTTTTCATTTTTCTTGTCCCAGGCCTCCCATTCAGTGGTTGTTTCACTAAATCGGAACATTATGAGCGAATCGCCATCAATAGTCAATTACCCCAAAATCATGTTTTGGATCATACTCGATTGATTCTTGTTCGAGCTTAAAACCATGCTCAAGCATATATTTTATCGTATCGGAGAATTCGGCCGATTCAGGTCTTTCTGACAAAGAATTCAGGTTAATACGGTCCTGATCGCTAAGCGGTTTGCATTCGTCTTTATATTCTTGAAGTTCCAAGATTCCCATATGGTATGGTGCAAAAGGCAAAGAGGTTTTCGCCCTAAGATCTAAGAGAATATTGAAGCCACCCCAATCTATGTCTCCTGTATGGAGCCAAATCATTTTGGAAGAACGGCACTTTATTTTATTTAGAAGCGTGCGAATAGCGGTATTGTGATACCCACCCAAATAAATAACCAAAGAGTTTGGATCATCGAAATAATGGAAGGTAGTCAAATTTTCGATAGTGATCACTCGTGATGAATCCAACGAAACGACTTCCATGTCTTCTATTCCTTCGCTAGTAAAAGAAAACGGCACCCCCAGTTTTTTCAAATCTACCATTTGCCCATGGAGATTAAATGACATAGGTCCTTTGACCATAGCAATTTCCGGATTAGAGAAGATATGAAATTCTTCGCAGAGAGCTCGAAACGATTCAGATTCATAGTGGCCGTATTTTCTAAAAATGGAGAGTAATCTTTCGCCATGCCTCTCAAAGACCTTCGAATCTTTGAAATTCCTCTTACTAAAGTTTCTTAACAAGATGCTTTCTTTTTGCGATAACATCGCTACGATCATATGGACAAGCAGCTCTAGCTCTTGTCTTGTCGGAAGAGGCGAAGAAAGAGATTTGTTCTCTTTCAAAGCGTTAAAGATGTCCGACAAATAATGTTTAACAATTTCTGTTTCTCCGTTCTCTGAAAGCAACCGTTTAACATAATCACGGTCCGAAAGAGTGCGATCACGTTTTTTCTCTCTTTTTAAATATGCAAAGGCTTCATCGATGTGATCAACAATAAGAATCACCTCCATAAGGAGGCCTGAATCACGATCTTTTTTGGCTATGACAAAATCTTTTTGTTCCAAGGCGCTGACTGCTTGCTCATAGCTTTCTCTATGGAGATAACAATCTTCGCCCCAATAACTTGAGAAAACTGGGTCTTTGTCGACATAAAGGGAAATCTTCCTTGGTTTTTTGCCATTTGGAACCTTTCCCCATGCCTGTTGGCTGTTCTCGAATTTGTCGAGAAGTTTCGAAAGAATTGCCTGCTCGTGCCTCATTTGTCACCCTTTTTTATATAACCCCTTGGATACACTCTATCATTGAGTTTAACCAAACCGATTGTCGTGTTGGCATAAGGCATGATTGTTTTTGCGCGTTGCGTAGGAACGGCAATGATTGGTTGAATGTCTAACTGCAAGAAGTACTTCATCATGCTGTCAATGTGCGATTCATCCATATTGTTGAACGCTTCGTCTAACATGACTAAGCAACCAGTCGATTGTTGACCGTATCCACCATGGATAATCTGATCGAATGAAGCAGCGATTATCACATAGAAAGGGGTTTGGGTCTCACCACCGCTCTTCTCTTTGTTGATCTTAGAGAAATACGACTCTTCGCCTCTTTTATTAGTGATAACGATGTCGTAGCTCATAAATTTGCGATAATCAGTATATTCTTCAATCAGACGATGCTGTTGCGGATCATCGGCTTCATTGACTAACTGTTGAAATAATTCCTGCATCAGGGCAAGGTTTTTATCCGAAAGCTGATCGGTAAACAAATCATTTGCCGCGAAATCCTCGTTTGAGCGGAAGATGTCATAGTAACGCCCAAATGTCTTATCGTTACTTCTTGAGATTTTGAAACGATACTTCTCTTCATCGTAACCAAAAGGCTTATTCTCAAGAACCTTATTGAGCTTTTGAATGTTAGCTTCCTCGTCATGAATATTCTTACGTATTTCAGCGATGTAGGCGTTTTTAAATGTCTCTGTCGCTTTATCTTTCACTTCTTGCAAGCGCGCACTATGCTGCTCTAGATTTCGCTTAACAACACCATTGTACTCAGTCTCAAAAATTTCCTGGCTGTCCATGTTTGCAATGGCGTCAAAACCAAAGTCGCTTATGTAACTTTGCATCGTCCTAACAATCTCTTTTTCACTGTCGCTGAGTTTCTTCCTGTATTTCTCTGTGACACCCTTGATATCGGACACGGAAACCTCATCCCCGTGCAAAATTCTTTCAATCTCTTTCGGGAAGGACATTGTTGGGATTGTGTTAGATACTTTTGCCCTAAGGCTCTCGAGTTCTTCTTCCTGCCCAGGCAATTTGTCTTCAATAACCGCTATCTTCTTGGTGAGAATATCTCGTTGTTCTCTTAGATCTTTTATCTCAGACTCTTTTTCATGTTTTTGCTCACGAAAACCATCAAGTTGAGGAGCCAATGATCCAATTGACTTCTGAGCTTCAGAAAGCTGCTCTTTAAGGCTGTTGAAGGTGTTGCTTGCAGATTCAAGTATTTGCCAAACATTCTTCTCTGGCAAAAGGTTATTAAAATGTGCTTTTTCACCTTTCCTCAAAAGGGACTCGATCTTTGTTTTCTTTTTTTCAAGGTCGCCTTTCTTGGCTTCTAATTCCTCAAGATTGCTCTCAATTTGAGCAATCTGAATCTTCATTGCTTCGATCCCAATAACAGGATTTTGATAAGTGGAAGGTTCAACATGAAACAACCCTTTGGATACATGAGCCGTCACGCGAGTCGTGAATGAATCCTTTTTGCTGAGTAACGATTCCGGAGTATCTGCTATAAGAGTTTTTCCTAAAAGGTGGTCAACATATCTTCTCGCTCTTGGATCCTCTGTTTTTATTAACGTGGCTAGGCTCCCTTCAAGCGCCTCATCGTCAGATAATTCGTGAATATTAACAAGAATAGATCCGTCAATTCCAGCTTTGTTGGTCTGTGAAATATATTCTTTATAACAACGATCGAAGTCGCTTTCTGGAACGAAGATCGCATAACGCTTTTCTCCAAGCGCTGCTTCAAGAACATCGCGATATTTATCAGCACCTTCTGCTAAATCTATAAGTTCACACAGCGGGGTCGGTCTAGATTCCGTAGAGCTCATTTTGACGATAGGCGACAATAGGCTGATAAGGTTTTGGACAGCATGCGGCATTCTTATGATTCCGCGCCGTAGATTTGAGAGATCTTTCTTTAATGTGTCGATACGTTCCGTCTCATCCTTTAACTCTTGGGACAAAGAGAATTCTTGATACTTATAATCTTCATTTTTCTTTTTGAAAGAGTTCTGATAATCCTTAATATCTGAAAGCAACCCCGAAAAATCGCTATTCTTGATTCGATTTGAGAATGACTGGTTGATTCCGTATTCCACCGCTATAGCAGCCTCTTCGGCAAGGTATTTATTGAAATTTTGGACCGCTCTTTCTGCATCACGAAAAGCCAATCCGGCCCTTTCCACATCTCCTTCTAATTGTTTGACTCGATTATAGGCCTCTCCGTGCTCAATGGCGTAAATGTCCTCTTTTATCGATTCGAGCAATTTGCTTACAGCATCTATCCTTTGGTCTTTTTGGTCCAAATCGCTTTTCGCCTCAGCAACATCCTTTTTTTCTTTATCCACTTTTGAACCAAGTTCGCGAAGCCTTAATTTGTTTTCTTCGTTTTCAAGAACTTGAATGATGGCAACTGATTCTGTGTACTCTGAATTTTTGCCGTGTATTAACTCCAAAATTTCCTTCCTTTTCAAATCGTCATCTATTTGTCTTTTTAACTCATTGTAGGTATGTATTTGAGCACGAATGTTTTCAACATTGACGCTTTTTTGGGGCATAAGAAATTTATATACAAAATCGTTTACGTCTCCGATTGGTTTAAAAGCAAGAGCCTTAGGCAATAATTCATAATAGCGCTTGTTCTCTAGAGATAGGATTCCAGAAATCTTTGCTCGAATGTCGTTTCTTGAACCATCAAGACTATTGATATCAGAATCGTCCAAAACGTTTTGCATCGCCCTAAAATTTATATATGCGCCGTCACTTCTCCTACGGAACAAGCTATCTGAAATACCATGGCGCTTTATGTGATAAAAACTGCGTCCAATTTTTGCTTTGTTTTCCTGAATTTCCAGTACTACGCCTATAACAAAAGATTCTTTAGCTATGTCGTCATAAAACTCAGCTGCAATGTGAGAGATTAAATTCTTGTCCTCCCTTAAATAAGTCTTACCCTCAATGCCAGTTTTACCTCTCATATATGTTTCCAGTGTACGATTGGCTTTTTCGTTTGCGGCTGAGTTAAACTTGTTTTCTTCGCCGCCGGTAAGAAGAAAATAAATAGCGTCCAGCAATGTGGATTTTCCAGAGCCGTTCTCGCCAGTAATTAGCGTTGCTCCGTCGATTTCCAAAGTATCATCGTAGAAGCCGTGCCAATTTATAAGCTTAATCTTCATCAGGGTTTTCATTGGCGTCTCCTCCTTCTGCATCTTCATTGCGCAAAGCGTTTAATTTAGAAACGATGTCTTCCAGTTTGTCTTGTGGAACCACAATTTGGATTGGCGGCAAGATTTGGAATGTGGTGTTCTCGTCTATTCTAGTCGCAACGAAATCAACTATTTTGTATCTGCGCAAAGACCTTAGTGCAGAATCATAAACGCTGATTTTCTTTTCGTCTTTAAAAACTTGAGACGTCCTTACTTTCTCCATTATTTCTTCTAGGGTTACCATAGTTTTCCCCTGTGAAGTCACCTCTTTTTTCTTCAAGTAATAGAGTTGTCGAAGAATAAGAATCAAGGAGGTTTCAAATTTGTTTAGTCTTACTCTATTGCGGTTTTCATTGGTCCTGATATAAAACACTTCGTTGAATTGATCATATACAAATTCGTAATCAATCATCTCAAAGAAAGGAACAAAAAGGTCCCTGTGACTACGAAGGAAAAAATAATCGTCTTTGTCAGATTCTTTATCTTTCACAACGAAAGTTTGGTTGGTCAATACGTTGACCAGCCTCGAAAAGCTAGCTCGTTCAGTGTCATTTAGAGAGCGGAACTGCTCCTCAAATTCTTCCATGGAATTAATCTTGTCTTTCATCGCGCGTCCTCCTTCCTTTGAAGTGTGAATCCTTTTAACCTATACCCGAAAGATGAATAAGCATCTTCGCGGAGAACAACTTCATAATTAACGTCCTGATAGTAAGCATAGAGCTGAATAAGCATAGTCATCAGAAGGTCATGAATCGAATTAATCGGAACAGATTCAATCTCTAAGCTTTGTTTCCCCTCAAGGAGCCTCATAGCATATTCGTTAACCTTTTTACGCGAATACTCATCTTCCTCAAACAACTGTTTTGTGACGCGTTCGATTTCTTCAGGATCGGCTTGAGGTATCCTCGTTTTGATTGCAGTAGGTTTTTCTTTGTTAAAAGATTTGGAATAAAGGGATTTATCATCAATGTTTTTTGATGACTCTATAGTTATGACACCATCAAAATCCGCTTCAGAATCTGCGTATCTCAGGGCTTTAAGTGCCTGGTCCAACAATCCGCTAACATCGCGTCTGCTATTCATTAAGAACCGTATTTTCGCCAAAGCAGTGTCGTGGAATTTGGTATTACGCTTGTCAATCATCGAGACAATTTCGTCAACGGTTTCAAAGCGGGCTATAGCGTAATCTAGCTGTTCTATGACTGACTCTTCTATCGAGACGTATTGCTCGTTAGTAAAACCCGAAGGATAGGCAGATTGAACATAGGCATTAACGACACGATCGAGATTGTCAAAGCGAATCTGCTTCAATTTTTCCAGAATGCCTGACGTGTATCTACTAGGATTGTCTCTCCCTTTCAAGTTATTGAAGACCGTCATAAGAACTTGGTCCTGATATTTGTAGAGCAACGATTGCAAAATGTCTTCAGGCGTCAAACCTTCCTTGGTCAGTAGCTCCTCGATAAAATGTTTGATGCTTGAACTGAGTCCTTGGAGACTGTTAAAAAGCTCCTTTGTATTTTTGAATACCTGTTCCAACAGAGCTTTTGTTTTGGTGTAGTCAAAATCCAAAAGAAGGCCGTGGATCGCGTAAAAGTATCCAGTATATTCAAGTGGTCGGTCTTCACTTTCGATAATTTTCCGGAAGGCATCAAGAAGGATAATTGCATTTTCATTCATTGAAACGCTGAGTGAAAAACCTTCCGTTGTGTCTTCTTCAATCCAGCCACTTTTCTTGAATTGCCTATACTTGTAAGATGCCTTCTCTTTCGCTGAACGATCCGCAATATCGTTTCCTTCTTCGTCAGAGAAATCAGAAAAATCATGATCGCGAATGTAGTCCGATAACTCATCTATCAATTCTTCTTTTAGAGCATACTGCCTTGTAGAGAGATACGTGTAAACATGTGCCAAAAGATCATAGTTTGATCTTCTATCCCCTCTAGAAAAGACGGAGAAAGCGCTTGGTTTCAAAACGTCAAATAGATTCTTCATGAAGTACAATGTTGGTCCACCGGAGCAAGCCCTAGTGAAGACTCAAAGTTGGCTAAAAAATTATAACAAGACGGCCAAACTCCTTCCATCATTTATAGAAAATAAATGATTGGGGTTGACGCATATCGAAAAACGATTCATCAGTTATTGAGAGATATATTGTCGTAAAAAGAAAAGCAAAAAATCCACCGCAAATCCGCGACGGATTTCTTTTAATAAACCTTATTCGTGAAGCGGGGCGTCGCCATTAGAACAATGAACTACGTTCGTTGGTACTCGGCTCCAATTCGATGTGCTTTGGGTAATTGATGCCCATCCCTCAACCGTTCCATTATAGGTGATGCTTTCCAAAGAAGAGCAGCCAGAGAAAGAGTTCTGTTTAATCTCTCTTGCCGAATTTGGAATGGAAACGCTTTTTAAGCCAGAACAGTCACAGAAAAGACAATCATTTATCGCATCGATGCCTTGTGGGATGACAACGGATTCTAAGCTTGTGCAGTTCATGAAAGCGTATTTTCCTAAGGACGAGAGGCTTCTAGGTAAAGTAATCTCTTTGAGTGATGTGCATCCCTTAAACGCTTCCTCGTCGATTGTTCTAATTGTGCTAACGAAGTTCACTTCGGTTAGGGATTGGCAGTTAGAGAAGATCAAACGAGGCAACACTCTGACATCCTCTGGGATCGTTATCGACTTAAGAGATGTGCAGTTCTCAAAAGTGAATGGCTCAAATTCATCTACGGTATCAGGAATATCAATTTCACTTAAGCTTGTGCAACCACCAAAGCCACCGAGCAACAAGAGCCCCTCAGGCAATTTGACTTTCTCAAGCTTCGTGCACCCTTTGAATGATAGGGTCTTGGCATTGATTGTTTGGAAAATGCTCCAATCAGGAACGGTTACCGAAACGTAATCCCTTCGATCGCTAAACGTTTCAAAGAGCATGTCTTCTAAAACGTAGCCATTATATTCGGCCATGAAAGACGGATTAGAGGTTTCAACCCCTACGATATACATTGATTTATCTGCACCCACTTTGCCGAAGGCGTAGGAAACTCCATCTATCAATTCAGTTTTCTCATACCCTTCAACAAGGAAAGAGCTCCCTTCTCGGCCTATGAAAGGCATATCAACCCGTTTCTTGTTGGCGTTCACCGCAATGGTGATTGCTGCCGCAGTGCCACCACCAATAAGAAGCAAGGCGATAGAACCAATTATTAAAACCTTCTTGAATGAACGTTTTGGCTTTTCGGGCACAGGGGTTTCTTTATGTGTTGGATTCTCTTGCTCTTCTTCGGTCTGAGTTTCTTCTTCGGTCAACTCTTTTTCCTCTAATGATTCTTCTGTTCCTTCTTCGACCACCGCTTCTTCTTTGAGTGTCTTATCCTCATCTAGCAACCAATCTAAAGAGACATCAAGGACTCTTCCTAGTTCGATTACTTTATTGAGCTCGGGATTTGAACCCCCGCTCTCCCATTTCTGAACAGCCTGTCTAGAGACATTCAAAACATTGGCAAGATCCTCTTGGGACATGCCTTTTTTCTTTCTTGAGATTTGTATCTTTTCGCCTAATTCCATGGTACTCATTCTCAATGACCGGGCAGCTTGTTACAACCAACCTATGGGTTACAATTTGACAACCTCAGGTTGCAATAGGCGGTTTTTGCAGGGTTTTTTACTGTTTTAGCTTCTTATACACGATTCCGTAATAGGTAATCGCAGCGATCCTAAGAATTTTGTCGAATGTGAAGATGAATAAGGCCCAGTAGAACTCGCGGTAGACAAGATGCTCTTTCTCCTGCCTGTAGAAATAGACCATGAGGAGGGTGAAGATGAGGACCAAGATACCTGTGATGATACAAGCGATAAGTCCATAGGAAGCACCTTTGGTTTTCTCATCGACGAATCTCTTGAGAACGAACGGAGACGCAATCATTAAAGCGTCAATCCCCATCGTAACGAAGTTGACCGCAAGGCCGTATTTGTTGGATTCTCTAGCAAGAACGGTCCACATCATGAAGTGATCGATAAGACCAATAAGGCCGATGATTGAGAGATAGATAAGAATGCTGCCATGACCTTCTATAAGGTTCTCGAAGTTTCTGAACTTAGGGGCTCTTGAAAGGATATTCACACCCATGACGAGATAGATGACGATCATGGTGATGATTCTTAGTATGAATTCGAAGCCTTCTTTTATGAGAACGGGATCTCCCTTGCTGTCTTTAACAAAGTATCCCTGCCAGTTGACGATGTAGATGATAGAGCAAACGACAACGAAGATAAGCTCTAGGCATGCCATAGTGATAGAGATGATATCGACAAGGCGCTCCTTCTCTTTTCTGTCGATTGAGAAGGTAAGGCCGTAATCCAGCGTAAGAAGAAGGCCAAATCCGGCAGCCATGAAGGAAGTCTGACCGATGATGTTCTTCTCAAACTCCCTGCCCATGACATCTTGCATGTATTCTTTGTTGCCATAGCAGATCGAGAAGATGATCATCGACAAGAAGAAAGCGGTCATCAAAACGATCCCATAAGGGAGGACGAATTCGTTTCCGGTTTTCTTTTTGCTGAATAGGCTCATTTGGCTAAGTTAAGGAGCTCTTTAGGCTCTTTGATATTATAGTCACACTTCTCGATGAATTCGCTTGTGTAATTTCCATATCCGTAAACGCAAAGGCAAAAAGCAAGGCCACCGTTTCTTGCGGTGTTGTAATCCGTCATGGAATCACCGACGAATAAAGTCTCTTTTGGATCGAGATGATATCCTTCCATAATGACATCGACATTATGCTTGTCTGGTTTAGGAGCTTCCCCTTCTTTTAGTCCTTTGATGAAGTCGAAGGTGTTAGGGCCAAAGATATTATCAAGGACCTCTAAAGCGAGGTGATTCGGTTTGTTCGTGCAGACAAAGAGGCCACAACCCCTTTCTTTGAGGCTAGAAAGGGTCTCTACGCATCCTTTCATCGCTTTGGTGGTCTTTGTCTGGTATTCCTGATAAAGAGGCATGAAGACCCGTTTAATCGCTTCAAAGTTCTGAGGTGTGTCTTTATCCTTCAAGGCGCGGTGCATTAAGTTAGCGACACCATCGCCAATGAGCTTCTTCCCTGATTCGATGTCATAGACATAATCGAACCCACATTCTTTGAGAGCGGCGTTAATCGCCGTAACGATATCTGGCAAGGTCTCGAGGAGGGTACCGTCGAGATCGAAAATGAAATTCTTATACATACGGGCAATATTATAAACAAAAAAGCCCCTCTATAAATAGAGAGGCTTAGATGTAGCTTGTCGCTTAGTCAACCCACTCTACGAGTTCGACTTCGGCGTTGTCGCCACGACGGGCACCAAGCTTGTAGACACGGGTGTAACCACCATCTCTGTCTTTGAACTTTGGTCCGATCTCTTTGAAGAGCTTATCGATGGCCTCGACGCCGTTGGCATCGACGATGCCATGGCGGATGACCTTCATAGCTTCACGACGGCCAGCGAGATCGCCTTGTTTGGCGAATGTGACCATCTTCTCGGCGAGAGAGACAAGATCCTTGGTGACTCCGCTGGTAACCTTGACCTGGCCGTGGACGATGAGCTCGCTCACGACGTTGCGAAGCATTGATTTGTTTTTAGAGGCGGTATAACCGGCTCTGAAGCGAACACCGGCTTTGCCGTGGACGTTCTTTCTACCTTGTGCTGGCATTGTTATTCTCCTACGTAATCACGGAAGTGAAGCCCATAAGTGGCGAGCTTCTCTTTGACTTCTTTGAGCGACTTCTTGCCAAGGTTACGGACTTTCA
>JAFYAZ010000037.1 GCA_017540455.1 Bacilli bacterium
AAGACAAAGAGAAATATAAGCGTAATTCTAAATTCGCAGATATTTTAGGAGAGCTTTAATGTTAGCTATCGTTCGTTCAAACCGTTTCCTTAAAGATCTCCGCTTAGCGAAGAAGCGGGGGTTTGATTTGTCTTTGCTTGAGGAAGTCGTCAACAAACTCGCAAATCAAGAGACATTGGATCCGAAATACCGCGATCATCCTTTGACGGGCGAATACCGTGATTTTAGAGAATGCCACGTGAAGCCGGATTGGCTTTTGATTTATTGCATCGACGATGAGGAACTTGAACTGTTCTTGTTCCGCACCGGGTCTCATTCGGACCTATTCGTTTGAAGTCATCCTTAGGCGGAGTAATCATAATCCGCCTTTTCTTTTTACATTCTTCCTCGCTACAATAAGGTATATGGAAAAGAAACCTGATCTTTATCGCCTCAAGCGAACTCTTTCCGTTCTTGAGAAGAAGAACAAGAAGTACGTCACTTTGGACATGCTTTCGAAATGGGTAGGGGTGTACCCGGATGTTTTAGCCGATGACCTCATCATGTTCGAGCCTTTCATCCTTATGGATTCCTCGATCAACATGAATGACCTTATCCCTGCCATCAAGGAATATCTTGAGAAACTAGAGACCGTTAAGGAAAAGAAACCAGCAGAACCAAAACCAAAAAGAGAAATGGCCAAGAAAGAGGAACTCGCTGAGTATGCCTCAATCGGTGACTTCATATATAAGAGGATGGCAGGCCCTGGAGGCCTCATCTCCCCAAGCGCTTCCCTAAGCGACCACGACCTTTACGTCCTTTCTAAGCTCGTCAAAGAAGAGCAAGCAAGACGCAAACCGAAAAAGAAGGCCAAAAAGGTTACGAAGAAGAAAACCAAGAAATAAGAAACCGCCCCGTGCGGTTTTTTATTTGACCGCCACAAGACAATTGTTAAGCACTCCTCAAATGTTCTTTGGAAGTTAGTTAATAAGTAATATACTTATTGACGAACAAAGGAGAGTTTCTTTTAATGTCTGAAATCAAAAAGACCTTCAAATCCGTAGACGGCAACACCGCTGCCTCTATGGAAAGCTACTACTTCACTGAAGTCGCAGCCATCTATCCAATCACCCCTTCGTCTCCAATGGCCGAAAATGTCGACGCCATTTCCTCAAAAGGAGAGAAGAACTTCTTTGGCTCCCCAGTCAAAGTCGTTGAGATGCAAAGCGAAGCCGGTGCTTCCGGTGCCGTCCACGGCGCCCTCCAGGCTGGTGCCTTAGCAACCACCTACACCGCCTCCCAAGGTTTGCTTCTCATGATCCCAAACCTCTACAAATGGGTTGGTGAGCTCCTTCCAGCTGTCCTCCATGTCTCAGCCAGAAGCTTAGCTACCCGCGCCCTTTCGATCTTCGGCGACCACGCTGACATCTATGCCTGCCGCCAGACCGGCATGACCATGATCTGCTCTGGTTCCGTCCAGGAGATCGCCGATCTTGCTCCAGTCGCCCACCTTGTCGCTATCGAGGCCCAGACCCCAGTCATGCACTTCTTCGATGGCTTCCGCACCTCCCACGAAGTCCAGAACGTCGAGTTCGTCGACAAAGAGGAGTGGAAGAAGCTCCTTCGCATGGACAAGGTCGAGGAGTTCAGAGCCCGCGCTCTTAACCCACACACCCACCCAGTCACCCGCGGTGGCGCTGAGAATGACGATATCTACTTCCAGGCCCGTGAAGCCCAGAACAAGCACTTCGACGAAATCACCCCAATCGTTGAGAAATACTTCGCCGAAGCCAGCCGTCTCACCGGCCGTGAATATCACCCATTCTGCTACTATGGCGATCCAAACGCCGAGCGCATCATCATCGCTATGGGTTCCGTTACCGAAACCGCTGGCGAAGTCGTCGACGCTTTGAATGCCAAAGGCGAGAAGGTCGGTCTTGTCAAAGTCCATCTCTACCGCCCATTCAACACCAAGCTTCTTGTTGAAGCCATCCCAGCTTCCGTCAAGAAGATCGCCGTCCTTGATAGAACCAAGGAAAACGGTGCCGAAGGCGAGCCTCTCTACCTCGATGTCCTCGCTGCTCTTGCCCAGGAAGGCCGTCATATCGACACCGTCATCGGTGGACGTTATGGTCTTTCTTCCAAAGACACCCAGCCAAAAGATGTCAAATCCATCTATGACTTCCTCGATGCCAAAAAGAACTGGACCGGCTTCACCGTTGGTATCAAAGATGACGTCACCAACCTTTCCATCCCAGTCGATGAGTCCTTCAAGATCGAACACGACTGCACCGAGTGCTTATTCTATGGCTTAGGTTCCGATGGTACCGTCTCCGCCAACAAGAGCTCCATCAAGATCATCGGCGACGCCACTGGCCAGTATGCTCAGGCTTACTTCCAGTATGACTCCCGTAAGGCTGGCGGAACCACCCGTTCCCACCTCCGTTTCGGAAAGAACCCAATCCACAGCGAATACTACGTCAAGAACGCGGACTTCATCTCCTGCTCCCTTGATACCTATATCTTCAAGTTCGACATCATCAACAACCTTAAGGTTGGAGGTACTTTCCTTCTTAATACCGACATGGATGATGCCGCTCTTGAGAGAGCCATGCCAAACCGCATGAAGCATCTCCTTGCCGAGAAGAAAGCCAACTTCTACGTCATCGACGCCAACAAGCTTGCCGCCGAATGCCACATGGGCCGTCACACCAACACCACCCTCCAGGCTGCCTTCTTCAAACTCTCACCAAAAATCATGCCTTACGAAGAGGCTGAGAA
>JAFYAZ010000038.1 GCA_017540455.1 Bacilli bacterium
ACGACATAGGCATCGTTAGGGGCAGCACCACCCGCACCGGAACGATGGAATAAGTGAGCGGCGTTGTAACCGAAGACGGTGACTTTACGCTCGTTCTCTGCCAGCGGAAGGGCATTGTTGTCGTTCTTGAGAAGGACGGAACCCTGTTCCTCTTCCTTGACGCAGAAGTCGTAAGAGGCTTTGATCATTCTCTTCCAGCCTTCGTCGGAAAGACTGCCATCTTCCTCGGCGAATTCGGAACGGAAGCTCTTCGAGATCTGCTGAACGTTCAGTCCAAGTTCATTGTTGATGAGGTTCTCGTATGGGCCGAAAGCCAACGTGGAACCTGCAGCAGCAATGACAGAAAGACTGAGTCCAACTGCTGATAAACCTAGCCAAAAGTTAGATTTTTTCATAGTTTCCTTTCTGCGCATTTGCGCGCAACTATATTTATAGTCGCCTATTATCAAAAAATATGTGAGCGCTTCCAAAAATGATTAACTTGCGATTTTTGGTTTCTTTTCTTATTGAGGGTGATGAAAATTATTTTGCGATTTCCCATTTTTGTAAGGGGTTTCGCTGGGTCAAAATCCGCAACATAATCCATATTTGAAAAAGGGCAAAAACACAAATTTGTCCGTTTTTCTTTTTAGTCTTCAAAACTAGAAAAAATGATCAAAAAAGTGTCGATGGAAAAAGATTTTTCTATTATTACAGTTTCGTTGAAATTAAGATTTTATGGGACTTTTTTGGCGTTTTTGACCTAAAAAGCCACTGCTTATGCTGACAATGTCGATAGTCCCTTTTTGGATATTTTGTCCAGTCTCTTCGAAATGTAAAGAAAGCCAAAAAATAGATAATCATGTTATATGGACAAACTTGCGTTTTTTGGGTAAGATAATTTACGCATTTTCTTTCGATTTTTTAAATTATGGAAAGTTCACGTATTGAGATAGTCAAATATCCCAAGGTCAAGCACATCAAGATGTTCGTCAACAAGATCAAGTTCGTTGAGAACCATCTTCATAATGACTTCGAGATTTTGCTTACCCTTAATGGCAAAGGCATCCTCGAGATCAATAACGCGACCTATATGTACGCGCCCGGCGATATCATCTTTATCAATTCCGGCGACGTCCATAGCCTTTCCTCGAATCTCGATGACGAGAGCAAGGCCCATTCTGGCGGCGCCACATCTTTATTCATTCAGATCAGCAACCACTTCTTAAGGGAATATTTCCCGCAGATCCATAGCTCCGTCTTCAAAAGCGGAAACCTCCGCACCTATTTGAACGCTGATGATTATGCCCGTGTCAGCGAGCTTTTCACCGAAGCCGCGAAAGCCTACTTCTCTGAGACCAACTACTTCCAGCTCGATGTCGTCGCTTCCATTTCCAAAGCCCTTGCCTACATCTACCGCCACCTCGACTACAAGGTCATCAATGAGGTCCAGAAGGAAAGGTTCAACAGAAAGAAGAGCAGGATGGAAAGAATAATCTCTTACATCGATGCGAACTTCGACTCTCAGATCAGGCTTGAGGACATCGCCTCTAAAGAGAACCTATCCGTCACCCACTTATCGCATATCTTCTCTTCCTCCTTTGGCATGACCTTCCAGGAATTCGTCAACATCAAGAGGATGGAACAGTGTATCCGTCTCATGGCGAACAAAGAGAAGACCTTACTTGAGATCTCCTACGAATCCGGTTTCTCCGATTCCAAATACATGAACAAGATGTTCCTGAAGAGATTTGGCTGCACCCCAAAAGAGTACAGGAAGAAATACGGGACATATTATGATGGGCCAACCCTTGAGACAGGTAAGTTCGAGCTCATCTATAATGACCAAGATTCCCTCAAAGCCATTGAGAAATACATCGACAAATAAACAAAAAACCCATGCAAATCATGGGTTTTTCTTTAGTTTTGTTAGGTTTATTCGATGATGTTGTTATCTACTAAGATGTTGCCATAGGCCTCACCAAGACGGATGCAGTCTTTGGTTATGTAATGGTATTTGTTGAAGCCACCGTCGAGGTCGCTATTGCCACCGATCTGGAGCTGTAAGCCACCCTCATCGATGAAGGAACCGTTGATGATGTAGTTGTTCTCGCCCTCTTCGGCGATAGCCTTCTTCATGTCGTTGAGGCCACCCTTCTTCTCGGCATTGTAACTGATACGGCCGCCATCATAGATGGTACAGTCGACGAAGGCGATGTTCTCGCCATCCTCATCCACCGCATTCGGGGCGAACTCCTCTCTGAACTCAGAGATGAGGTGCCTCATCTGGTTGCCATAGTTGGAGTTGTTGCCATCGGATTCGCCTTGGTGCCAAAGCCAGGCTTTGATCTCTGGCTCGAAGCCAAGTTCCTCGATTAACTCGAGGTTGTTATGGACGAACTCTTTGGTCTCGGTCCAAAGCTTTCCTTCGGTGCCGTTTCCATCATCGGCGGTACGCCAGATGTATTCTTTGTTGGTGCCCATCTGATCGCCCAAGGAGGAACCGCCGTAGGCGCTCTTGATGAAGAAGATTGGGGCATCTTCGGAGGCTTTTTCTCTGAGGATATTGGCTAAGCCGATCTCAGGACCGATGAATCTGGTCTGGTTGGCCATGCCGACTTGGAGGTTTTTGAATTCCCCTGCCATTGGGTCTTCCATGTTCGAAGCGTTCACCTTGATTGGGTTCTCATAAGGATAGAAGCAACGGAAAGACATCTGAATCTCAGGGACATTGCCTTCGATGTAGTCAGTGGCATCATATTCGGTGCCAAGCTCTTCAAACGCTTTTTCTAACCAATTGTCGTCATCTTCGTGGCCATGGCCTTTTTCACCCCAAAGGGTGCTGCCTTCCATGTTGGACTGGCCGGACATGACGATGACTTGGGCTTTTTTTGGTCCTTCTGGTTCTTTCGATGAAGGAGTAGGGACTTGGCTATTGCCGCAGGAAGAAAGTCCTAAGGCAAGGAGGAAAGAGGTCGCTAATAAAGTTTTCTTCATTTGGTGTTACCTCTTATTCAACGATCTCATTCTCAACGAGAATGTTGCCATAGGCCTCGCCGAGTCTGAATAAGTCTTTGGTGACGTAGTGGTATGTGTCATAGCAACCACCGAGGTTCTGGTTGCCACCGATCCCTAAGCCAAGACCTTCATCATCTTTGCAAGAGGCGTTGATGAGGTAGTTATTGTCGCTATCTTCGGAGATGGCTTTCTTTGTGGCGTTAAGGGTGTCGACACCACTATAAGTGAGACGGGTTCCATCATAGATGGTGCAGTCGACGAAGGCGATGTTGTCACCATCTTCTTCTGGGGCATATTCAGCGAACTCTTCTCTGAATTCGGCGAGAAGGTGACGCATGAAGGTGCCATACTGTTCTTCGCTGGCCTGTGCGTTGTTATCAGTATCGGATTCGCCCTGGTGCCATAACCAGGCTTTGATCTCTGGGTGGAAGCCGGCTTCTTCGATGAGAGCAAGGTTGTTATGGACGAACTGCTTGGTTTCGGTCCAAAGCTCGCCTTCTTCGCCGTTATTGTCATCGGCGACTTTCCAGTGTTTTTTAGAACCATTTTGAATCTTGAAGGAAGAACCAGAGAAAGCGGACTTGATGAGATATACAGGTTTATCTTCGGTTCCGATTTCGTTGGTGTGAAGGACGTTTCCTAAGCCGATCTCCGGTCCCATGGCGACGTCTTTCTGTCCCATGCCGACTTTGAGGTTAAGGAATTTGCCGGCCATTTTGTCGGCGGTATTTGAGGCGTGCGCATTCGCGGCTGGGTTACCACCACCATATGGATAATACCCGCGGTATGAGCACTGGACATCTGGCATGCCATCGAAGAATAAGTCAGCGTCGATTGGGTCATGTCCTTCTGCTTCAAGCTCGGTGCAAGCGTTTCTAAGCCAGCCTTGGCCGTTGTCATAGTAAGTGCTGCCTTCCATGTTGGACTGGCCGGACATGACGATGACTTGGACCTTAAGTGGGTCTTCTTCAACTGCTGGCTCGGAGCTTGCTTTTGGTTGTTCACCACCACAAGAAGCTAAGGCAAGAGCCATGAGCAAAGAAGTGATTGATAAAGATTTTTTCATTTAGAGTATTCCTCTTTTCATAGAAAACTTTAGCAAGGAAGCGCTTTCAAATAAAGAGACAGTTTTTATCTTTTTAGGTGACATTCTTGGCGTTTTTTTATTGAAAGAAATAAAAAGGGTATAATGTCCCTATGAAGAAATTCTTCCGAACCATCACCTCACCGAAGCTCTTATTCGCTCTTCTTATCGTCCTTGAGCTATTCCTCATCGTTGGAGGATATATCTTCCTTGATTCCTATCTCGCAGTCGTCCTTGAAAGCGAGGTCGAGAATGCCAAAAACCTTGCTGACTTCATCAAAATCCTCGTCGTCCTCATCTTCAGGGTCGCTTTATCGATCGTCGCCTTAGTGGTCTTCTTCAAGATCATCAACCGCGAAGAGAACCCGGAATACAAGATACCTTGGATCACCTTCCTTTTCCTCTTCCCTGCCGTCACCCTCACCTTCTATTTCGTTTTCGTGCGTGTGAAGATGAGAAAGAAAGACAGGAAGATCGTCGTCCCAACCCTTAAGTACCTTGATGGAAAGGCTAAGGAACATGCGCATATCGAAAAGAGTAACGAAGAGGAAATAGAGCCGAATTGCCGGGGAATTTTCCATTATCTCCATGAAACGACGAGGCTTTTCACCTCAAAGAACAACCGTCTCACCTACTTCAAAAACGGCGAGGAATTCTTCCCTTCCTTCATTGAAGACCTTAAGAAAGCGAAGAGATTCATCTTCCTAGAGTTCTTCATCATCGCCGAAGGAAAATGGTACAAGAAGACCCTTGATGTTTTGAAAGAGAAAGCCAAAGAAGGCGTCGATGTCAGGATCATCTTTGATGACATCGGCTGCAATAGAACGATACCGGGCAACTTCGTCCATAAACTAAGGAAATACGGAATCGCCGCCTATCCTTTCCATCCGATCACCCCAATCCTCTCTAATCTCATCAACAACCGTGACCACCGCAAAATCGTCATCATCGACCACCAGATCGGATATACGGGCGGCATGAACCTCGCGGATGAATACGCGAACGACAAAAAGAGGTTCGGCTACTGGAAAGACACGATGATCAAGATCGAAGGCGAAGGCATCAAAGACCTCATCGTCACCTTCCTCCAGAACCATGACTTATGCACCCATGAGATAACCGATTATTCCTTATTCACCAAAGGTGATGATTATCCTCACTTCGAAGACAAAGGAAGCGTCTTCTTCTTTGGCGACACCCCTGGTCCATATGACGACAATGAGCAGGTTGGCGAGCAGAATTACATCAACATGCTTAACGCAGCGACGAAGAGGGTTGATATCTCTACCCCTTACCTCATTTGCACCTATCCGCTTATCAGAGCGCTTCAAGGTGCCGCCAAACGCGGGGTTGAAGTCAATCTCATCGTCCCAGGCATCCCTGATAAGAAGATCGTCTACTGGATGGCTAAATGCCAATTCCACCTCTACCTTGAAGCGGGAATCCATGTCTATACATACACCCCAGGCTTCAACCATCAGAAAGGCATGCTTGTTGATGATAAAATCGCTTCTGTTGGCACTATCAACTTCGATTTCAGGTCTTTGACCCACCACTTCGAGGATGCGATGGTGATTTATGACGCCCCATGTTTGAAAGATATCAAAAAAGACTTTGAGGAGATGATTAATGTCTCCAAAGAAGTCCCTGTCGATTTCAAAGCGAACGCCTTCCAAAGATTTGTCTCTGGGGTCTTTAAGATCTTCCGCGTTCTCTTGTAACTTCCTTACATTGTTGCAAATTAATTAGATGGCAGGTTAAAATATAGAAGAGTCCTCGCGAACACTTTAATGGCTTAGTTGTGAGGCTCTTTTTATTACTATCAGTCGTTCATTTCAGACATATTCATTTTGTAAAAATTCGAGTTATAATAAGACCATAAGAACGGAGCCCTCGCAAGTACTTTAATGGAATTAACGTGCAGAGGCTCTTTTTATTTAGTCAGCAGCATTCTTAACCAAGGTATTCCATTCTAAAAAAAATGTGTTATAGTGAATTCATAAGAACGGAGCCCTCGCAAGCACTTACCGAATATGTAGCTGCAAAGGAGCTCTTTTTATTTAGTCAGCAACGCTAACAAAGATAACAAGAGGCAGATTAAAACCAATTTAAGAAGACTGTCGTCCTCTTTTAAGAAGTCTTTCATCCGTAATCACCTCGCTTTCCGTGCTAGGATTTGCGAGGTCTCCGTTCCGAGTTTTAACGGCTTTTCTTTGCCACTTTATATATAGTGGCGATTAACTATTTTTTCGGGAAAAAATAAAAAAGCGCCTCCCCTTTTGAGGGAAGCGCTATATAGGAGCGATTTACTTAGTCAAGGAGATGGTTATCAAGGATGACTTTCGCATAGCCCATTCCTAAGCGGAGGGAGCTCTTGACGTTGTAGTGCATGTTGTCACCACCAGGGTTGCCTGGTTTAAGCTCATTCTCGGCGGTTGGCTCTTCGTTGGCGTAAATATCAACAATGTAGTTGTTGTCCGCGCTGTCAGCGAATTCCTGCTTGACCGCGTTCATGTCTTTGGAGGTCTGAGCGCCCCAAGCGGTGCCGCTGCCCTGATAGATCATTCCATCGACGAAGGCGATGTTCTCGCCATCTTCATCTTTGGCGTATTCGGCGAAGTCGTTTCTGAAGAGCTCGACCATGTCGCCAAGACGCTGCTTGTATTTGGCGATCTTCTCAGTGGCGGAATCGCTTTCGCCCTGGTGCCATAACCAGCCTTTGATGACTGGGTTCCAGCCAGCTTCTTTGATGAGAGCGAGGTTGTTCTCGATGAATGGCTTGCAGAAGGTGTGATACATGTTGATCTCTGGCCAATTGCCATCGGCGTCTTTGACTGGCCAGTTGTACTGGGTTTGGGCTTGTTCGAAACCACTGCCACCGGAGGCCATCTTGATGAAGTAGATTGGTTTCTCAGCGGTTGCTTCATCTTTTAAGGCGTAAGCCATGCCAAGCTCTGGGCCCATCTTGGAGGAGTTAAGGCCTAAGCCAGTCTTGGTTGGGACGAATTCACCTTTGAATCTTTCGGTTTTGTTCGTGCTATTGACCTGGGTGTTGGTGTCGAGTTTGGTATGATCAAGCTGACCATATCCAGCGCAGTAAAGGGAGGTCTGGACGGATTCGACACCGGTGTCGGTGAGGATCTCAGGATCTTCTAAGCCCATCTCTTCGAAAGCCTGGGCGATGAGGTCGGTTGAACCACTCTTGAAGGAAGTGTTTCCTTCCATGTTGGATTGGCCAGAGAGAACGAAGACGGAAACGGCGTTTGGGTCTTCCTCTGGTTCACTTGACTCTGGGGCTTTTGAGGAGGTGGCTGGGGTATTGGTGCAAGCAGTCAATCCCATAGCCAAGGCGGCCAAAGTCAAAGACATAAGTTTATTTACGCTTTTCATGTTGTTCTCTCCTAATTGAAAACGCTTTTCGTTATTTTACTTAATAGTGAATTAATAGACAAGATTCTTTGAGAATCGTGAGGGTTGCTTTGCATGCGGTCTAGGCAGATGACTGCCGCATTGATGAAAAGGACGAGAGAGGAGACCCAGGCGACGGTGAGATAGAAGAGGTAAACCATGATCAGGAAAAACAAAGCGATGAGGATGACGATGAAGAGGATACAAACGGCTAGGAGGGATCCCCACTTATGGAACTCCGTGCCTTTATCCTTCCCTTTGACGAAGAAGACGTCCATGAGGACGACGAAAACGATGTAAAGGACGATTGGGATGAAGCCGAGAACAATCTCGTACCACTGCATCCTCTCTCTTGTAGAACCGCTAAAGAAGTCGACGTACCACGTGACGAATAGCGGCGTGCAGAATATCACGATCATGACCATAGCCATGACGAAGAAGAAAAGAGACAGATCTAGATAGAAATGATTCTTCGGGACCTTCGTGTCAGCCACTCGTGATCTCCTTAGATATTCCTATGTTTTCCCACCACGTTCTTGGGATTCTCTTTGTCGTAGGCGCTTTTGCAAAGGATGAAGGCGTTCATGAATAGGACTTCATAGGCAAGCCAGGTGACAAAAATATTGAGATAGCGGATGAGCGACATGACAAAGATCAGGCCTAACACCGCTAGGATGATGATAAGGCAAAGGCAAGTGTTCTTAAGGGCTTTCCAGTTATGCGGTTTCGTGTAACCGTCTCTCCCTTCAAAGAAGAAGATGTTCATGATTATGAGGAAGAAGAGATAAAGGAACGCTGGAACGGCGTTAATGAGGATGAAGCCCCAAGGTGAGTCTAACTGAATAATGAGGCTGAGAAGGTAAACTCTGACTGGCTCAGGAATGACGAGATAGGAGATCATCATGAAAGAGAGGAAGAAAAAGATTCCTGATGCCTTGAGGCATCTGTCTTCATGACCCTTCTTAAT
The DNA here is from genome assembly GCA_017540455.1 of Bacilli bacterium. Lineage (GTDB taxonomy): Bacteria > Bacillota_I > Bacilli_A > RFN20 > CAG-826 > UBA4951. Next base: position 8,457 of record JAFYAZ010000038.1, read on the forward strand.
TGGCATATGAGGTGGCTCCTATTTTGCGTCTACGCTTATTTGCGATGCGAGAAAGAACAAAGAGATTGACCCCAAAGATCTCAAGAGAAAGGAACATGCAGAACCAATTTGGGGAATTGAGCCAAACGAAGATGAGAGGAGGGATGAAAACGATTAACCCTCCTAACATGAGTAAGACCGCTATAAAGGTGAATAAGCCCCACCACCCCTCATGTTTGCAGAAATAATCGCATTCCATGAGATGGTAGTTCATGAAGGCAAGAGAGGTGACAAAGACGATGAAGGGGATGATAACGGTGACGATGATATTCGGGCGATAGAAACAGTCAAAGTTAACAGGATATCCAGGGTCAGAATAATTAGGCCGGCCTACGATGAAAACCGGATAGAGGTAATAGAAAAGCATCCATATCGCGATCGCGGCAAAAAGAAGAGACAAAAGGAGATGTTTCTTTCTTTCCTTGTTACTTTTCATTGGCGATCCTCTCTTTGTGTTTCAAATACGCTCGTTTGAAGGCGATGGTAGACCAGATGAGGATATTGAGAAGGGCTATCATGCCTAGGATCCAGGCAAGCAGGTAGTATCCCATGTTATATGGGAAGATGAACATGAAAGCGCAGAACACCCCAAAAGACATGATGGCGAGGGTGACCACGATCAAAACGAGCCAGATGAAATCGAAGCCCGCTATAGGAAGCGCTTTTTTAGCGTGATAGTTTCCAAAGAAGATGCAAGGAAGGAAAAGAAGGGTTGGAAGGATGATGTTAAGGAAGAAGTTCCTTGGGTCATGGTAGTTATATCCGTAAACATTGCTTCCCCCGAAAGCGAAATACGGTAAGACTATATAACTCGCAATCCAGCAACACAGAGCAAAAAAGAGAATCGAAAGAAAGAGATTCTTCTTTAGGTTCACTGGTTTGTTGATTTGAGGCTTTGTATTTTCCACGATAGAAATGCTAGCAAAAATTGCCTAGCAAAAACAAGATGGGCGGGATTGTTGAATAACAAAATCGCCTGCAAAACCGCTATAAATTAGCTTTTTATTTGTCTATGGATTTGAACACTTTAAAGTAAACATCAAGTATGCTTTGGATCTCTTTTTTAATAACGTCGTTGGTCTTATCTTTTATCGATAACTCATCTACCGAAATAGTTTGATAACGTTCACTAGACATTTTTCTTACTTTGATCCCTTTGAGGTTAGAGTTAGATTTGAGAGCCTCTCTCAGTTCATTGACAAATGCTTTTGCTTCGTCGACGTTTGGCTCATATTTATAAGGTTTCCAACCCCAATAATCGTTCCAATGGAAGGTTATATGAGTGTTTATAACCAATTTCTCACCGCCTCTTCTGAAAACGAATTCAATCAAAGGATAGGCCTTACAGTCTTTGTGCTCAGCGTCGATGTCTTTTTCAAACCTATTATTTTTCGGATGGTAATAGAAAGCGCAGCTAACTAACCTACCTTGATATCGCCAGGACTCAAAATGGCTATCACTATGAATACTTTGAGCCTTTCTTTCAAAACTCTTGAAGAAGGTCTCAAAATTGGCGTAGTTCCAGTTTATCATCGGCTCCTTTGATTCCTCAGTAAAGCTTTCATGCAATTTACGAATATATTCAGCATAGGAATTGAGGATTTCCGATTTTGATTCTTCTATCGACTTGAAAAAACTATAGATTTTGTCAATGTCGTATTCCTTCCATTTGTCGCTCTCTTTACAGTCTTTATTCGCTAGCTCAATCTCTTGTTTGTCTTCATCCGTAAGGTAGTTGACCTTATAGAAGACTTTGAAACGCCTTTGCTCATAGCCTGGCTGGTCGGTGTTCCAAGATTCCAGGATCTTGGCATACCTTTTTAACTGGTTGTCATGAGCTGAAGAAGCTGTCTTATCTTCAATAATCATCACGTAGTGTGATTCTGGAGTTTTATTCTCCTTAAGCCAAAAATCCACAACAATGTCGATGTCGTGTTCTTGCTGCAAGATTTGGATATCTTTGATGTCGCCATAATCGAGAGATAAACCGGTGAGGAAGTTAATAAATCTATACGATTCCTTACCTATTTCCTCATCGTTGCAGTTAGCAATAAACCAACTTAGGAAAGCATCTTGACTCAATTCCTTTGTTGCATAATCAAATAGGTTCTTTCTCATGTTTCTTCAGTATCCTTTCTGCTTCCGCTTTTACTCTATCAATCAAAGATTGAGGAGAAACAATTCTCAATGTCTCGCTGTATTGCATGTACCAATAGAACAAGGCGGATTCATTGGAACGAATATCAGCGTAGAGCTTGTCATCTTTTGAATAGAGTTTAGCGTTCTCACCAAACCAATCCTTCACAAAAACGACATGCTCCGGATTCTCTATTTCAATGGTGGCATTAATGACTTCCCCATCTAGGAGGTAGATGTTCTCGTTCAAGTATTTAGAGATGCTGAAACCTCCCATCCCTTCCAAAGATTGAAGAGGTTTGATCGGCCACTCTTCTTCGATTTTTGGGTTCGTCATGAAATCGATCCTAAACCAAGTTATCGGACGGTATTTCTCGCGGTAGTTGCAAATCAAATAATAACGACCGTTGCTATTGACCGAGTAATAAGGCGAAACAATGTATCTAAATCCATCTTTTCTTAAGACAGTCTTCCCTTCTTTATCAAAAGACTGATATTGGAAGGAAACCCTCTTACCCCTTCTTTTAGCTTCTTCTATCAATTCGAGAGTATAGAAGACTTCCTTGTTGTCTGTCCTTGATATGTCTTCGCTTTTATAGATGTATTTGTAATCCCTTCTCTGGTATCTGCTTAGGCAAGAGTTCAGTTTGTTTGAAAGCGTAGCTGCTTGTTTGCCGCTAATGGATTTGCTTGAGAAAAGGGCATCTACGATAAAACGGATCTCGCTGTTATCGAAATCGCGTGCCAACAGAGCATATCCGCCTCTTGGAGACTTATTGATGTCATATTCAAGTTCCTGCAAAAGAGAGATCGAGAAGGCTACGGATTTGCGCTCCAATTCAATTCCATAAATCTCTGAGACTTTTTCGATGATGTCTTGCTGCGTCAAAAAATGCTCCTCGTCTGAGTATTCTTGAAGAACCTTCAGAATCAAAAGAATGGAGGCTTTCTTGTTTGCTATCATTAACATGATTATACGACTTTTTGGCCCCAATTACCTGTGTATGGCGTCTCTTCCTGGATAGCCTACGAAAAGCGCTTTTCCTTTTACATCAAGGAGTTCAGTTATTCCTCCTTCATACGTGACTTCACTGCAATATTCGTCGTAATTCACGCCGGTAATCATTTCAATGATCGGGTTAGGATTCGTTTCCTCTCCTTCAAAAAGGGCGACAAAATCCTCGCAATTCATCATCTCCCCATCAACAAAGCAAGCGTTAATCGCTTTATTCACTTCTATCTTGTGTGATTCTCCTTTGTGTTTGAATCTGCCTTCATAACAGGAATCACTCTTTCTATGCAATCTTACGTAGTGTGAGACAAGCTCATACATAGGCACATCCTTGTAATACTCGTCAATCGCCCAGGTGGCAAAGGCAACTTTAGACCACTCAACATCTTTTCCGGTTCTCATGTTTTTTCTCCTTATTTCATTAACAGCGCGGCTCGACGAACCCCGTTCCCCCTATCGATGATTGCGTTAACCTCAAACGATTTAAGGTTCTTTTTAGCAAAGAGTTCGTCGGCTATCTCTATCAGAAGCTTCTTGTTGCTTTTCAAATAGCGGCACACATTCCTTTCACACTTCCTAAGAAGTTTTTCTATCTCGGCTTCATTTCGACTTCTTCTTGCTTCCGTTTCGTTTCTGACACGCATATACCTCGGAATATCAGGAAGGGTGTTCGCGCATGAGAGGTATCCTACCCTATTGACGGCGAGAGCGGCTCTTTTGTACGCCCACTGCATGTCGTTATCACATCCCATGCCACCTTTTTTGAAAATGAGTTTTTCTGCCAAAAGACCAGCCATGCTGATTTTGATGTCAGCGATCATTTTGTCGTGTGGCCAATATCCGCGGTCAATTTGAGACACGGACATGTAACCTTCGCTGCTATGGATGACAAGCCTTCCGATTCTGAAATATTTGTCAAAAGCCTTCGCAACAAGAGCGTGTCCCGCTTCATGAACGGCATTTTCATAAATATCTGGGGTTTTGTCGTCTATCGCACCGTTAGTTATGGCAAAGATCGAATCGTAGATCATGTCGGATGTAATCCTTCCGAAACCGTTCTTTAAGATGGTTTCATTCACAATCGCTTTAATCGAGGCGCAAGAGACACCATCTAAAGCTGCTGCAAAGTCTTCATCACGAAAATCATCGGGTAGCTTGACGCCCAGGTCATTGAATGACTTCTTCAAGAAAAGAACGCATTCATTGCCTGTTGGAGGCATTATCCTCATGACTTTCTCTAATCTGCCGTTTCTTCTTAAAGCCTCTGGGATCTCATCAATATTGTTCGTCGCGCATATAACCAGCATATCTTTATGTGAGTTAACCCCATCCAAGTTGTCTTGAAGAATTCTCGCTACCCTGTTATCGCTTGAGATCAATAAATCGAGTTCATCGATAATCACAACAGCATGCCCTACTTCTTTAACCTTTTGGAACATGCTTTCCAAATCGCTTGGAATGTCACAGGCAGAAGCGTTGCCTTTAAAAACAAAAACCGGAGCTTCAGAGCACTTTATCACCTCTTTTATCAATAAGGTTTTGCCGTTGCCGGGTTCTCCATACAAAAGAAAGCCTCTTGGCAAATCAACGCCTTTGCTCCTGAAAGTTTCATATTTCTTAAACCAGTTGATAGCCGAGACCAGAACCTTCTTTTGCTCGCCTAAACCGATGACTGCCGATAAAGGCTCTCCTACATATGAATCTTTACTAGATTCAATGATTTCGTAACTCAGTTCCTTCTGTTGTTCGATTTTCTCTTCCATAATTCTTCCCTCGACATCATTATCCAATAAACGATGTACCTTTTTTCGTACATTAAAAACGAATCTGAAAGCATCAAAAAAACCGCAAAATAGTCTTTCTAAATTGCGGTTATTTCTAAGAATAGGCCCTAAAGGTCTTATTTAGGACCGGATCAAACCACTTTTGTGAATTTGCACCGCTCCTAATTGTAACTATTCCAAGCGCTCGCTTCGCCAAGCATGATGTGATAATTGACCTCAAATCCCCAAGAGCCGAAATACCACTTCCAGGTACGTGCGCCTTCAAAATACGCATCCCTGACTGAGAATTTCATGACATAATCGCCTGTCTCTGGGTGACAGCTCCTGTCTACTGGACGGCATTCCTGGAAATAGGATGGGTTTTCATTGCTCCATTCAACCTCTAAGAAATCATTTCCTAGGTTGCGGGTGTAATCATCGCGAAGGACCTTGTATTTCATGAGGTAGTTCTTACCTTTCTCAAGGGAATAGGCATCAATTGTCCACCATTCTTCACGGTAACCATCCTGTAATAGTTTGATGTTCGTATCCTCTTCATAAACACCCTCAAGGATGATCTGCTTGATACTAAAGATATTCTCCCATTCGAAGTAGCAGCCTTTTTGCTCGCTCCACTTTAGGTGACCGTAATCGACGATTGAGTTCTCACTGAAGTTGCCGATATATGGGAGGAAGGTCAAACGATCGCCTCTCATGTCATAAGAATAACGGTATGAAGCATAATGACTGTGTTTCTCAACGGTCATGTCCGCTTGCTTAAAAAGGATGTTGGAGTTCTTCACGTCATAGACGACAAAGCTTCTGTTTCTGTCTTCTGTTTTCTCAAGGAAGACCAATTCGCGATATCCATCCCCATTGATGTCAGAGGCGACAAGCTGAGGCGAGACGTAGAGATTATTTGAAATGGTGACGTCCCCATATTTGAGAGTGTCAAAGCTTGAGGTCGTTGTTCCGGAAAGCTTGAAAGGTTCGGTGAATTCCTCAATGCGGAATAAACGGTTCCCATCCGCATCTTTCTCAAGATCATCCACTCCTTGGACGATGGGTTCGTCTTTTGGACCGCTTTGTTCCTCTAGGGAAAGAGGAACGCTGCTAGAGGCAGCTCTTGAGAAACTATCGTTTGGCAAAGGGCCATCCCACCCACAAAGGCAGGAGGAAAGCATGAGTCCCCCTACCGAGGCCAAAATGATCAAAACGTTGTTCTTTTTCATAAGCGTGTTTCTCCTTTCGTGGATATACGTATTGCCTATTTGAAGGCTTTCACTTATGTGACGATATAGTTCGTCAAATCTGTTCATCAAATTAAACAGAGGGGTTTTGCAGATGTTTTTTAGAGGCCGGCGTTGCCATTACAGCAAGCGACGGAGGTCGCGAGAATACCCCTGAAAGCGCTGGTGCCTTTTCTGACATTTGCCCATTCCGCTACGGTGCCCTCATATTCGATGGTGGCAAGATGGTTGCAGCGATAGAAGGCTCTAGTTCCGATGACGGTTATGCCACTTCCTAGTTGAAGAGTGGTTAAGAAAGAGCACTCCTCAAAGGCAGACTCCCCAATCGAGGTTGTGTCGCCTGGAAGATAGATTGAGTGAAGGAAACTGTTCTCGAAGGCGTGATCGCCGATGAAGGAAACGGTTTTTGGGAGATCGATGGTGTTAAAACCACAGGTTCTGAAAGCGTAGGCTTCGATTCTAAGAAGGCGAGAATTGATGCCAAAAGCAGTAAGAGAGAGGCATCCATCGAAAGCGTGTTCTCTGATGCTTAAGATACCTGTACCTAATGCGATTGAACTTAAAGCGCTGCAGGCACTGAAAGCGTATCTTCCAATGCTAGTGACACCGTTTGGAATGTTGATGCTTGTGAGATTCAAACAGGAATCGAAAGCGAAGTCCCCGATTTCCGTGACGGTGTTAGGAAGGGTGACGCTCGTCTTGGTGGCGGGACACTTGATCACTCTCGTGAACGTTTTGTTAAAGATGACGTAGTTTTGGGAGGCGAAATAAGGGTTTTGAGAGGCAACGACGAACTTCCTTGTCGAATCGCATTGATCGAAAGCGTCGCTTGCAAGCTCTCTTAAGGTATCCGGGATATTGACCTCAATAAGGTGTCTATCCCAAGCGAAAGCTTTGCTTTCGATGGCTTCGAGACCGCTTCTGATTTTGACGTTCTCCAAAGAATTGCAGAAGGCAAAAGCCTGTTCCCCTATCTTTCTTGCGCTTGAAGGGATCTCTAGGCTCGCTAGGGCGCTGTTTTCGAAAGCGGACACTCCAATATCTTGGATTCTGTTACCAAAGGTGATTTGGGAGAAAGGGCAACCATAGAAGGCCTCTTCCCCAATTGTGGTCACGTTCTTAGGGAGAGTGAAAGAGTTGCCGGTTGTGGCGCTCTTGAACGCTTTATCTTCGATCGTGGTGATCGAATCAGGCCAATTGTTGATCCTAGAGACATCGCATTCCGAAAAGGCCTCTTTCTTAATCGTCGTGATGTTGCCTGGGAATGAGAGCGTCTTTCTTCCTGCAGGGAAGCGAATGAGCTCAGTTAGGTTCTTGTTATAGAGGCAATAGTCAAATGAGGCGAAGTTTGGATTATAGGCGCTTACCTCAATCGTCACCAAATCGGCGCAGGAGAAGAACGCGCCTTCACCGATTTCAATAATGGAATGAGGTATATACACCCTTGTGAGCGTGCTCATATTCCTGAAGGCACCGTCCCTAATGACGGTGACAGGCTTGCCTTGATAGGTAGGAGGGATGACGACCGCCCCATAATTGCCTGAATAGTATTTCGCAAAGACTCCATAGCTCTTTTGGTCGTTATTAAGAATGAAGGTGAGTTTGTCATTGGTGCCATCAGGCTCAGAGACATTTAAAAGAGGCGATGAACTAGAGGAATCAGGACCCAGTTGGCGATCCGAAAAACGCCTATAGGATTTCGAGGTGTTCTCGTAGAAGTATGAATAATCTTCCTCATAAGAAGAGGAGCCAGATTCGCTTGGTGAGACGGTTGTCTTGGATGCTTCACCACTATCGGTAGGAGCAATATTACAGGAAGAGAACGGCACGACAAGAATCAGACCAAGGAGTGTCATGAATGTCTTTTTTCTCATAATGCCGTCCTCCTTCAAACAAGTTTCCCTTATGTTATGGGTACTTCCAAAAAAGGAAAGAATTATTTGCAAATTTTGCTAATTATTTTTCAAAACGTATGCATTTAAACCGTTTGAGAGGGGTTTTGCAGGGTATTTTTGTTTGAAGCCTTCTTTCAACAATGAAAAGAAAGCATAAGGAAAACAAGGCTAATGCTGATTGAGGGGGACGCTGCCATTAGAGCAAGTCACGAGCGTCGCCGGGATATCTTCGTTCCACCCTCTCCCTTTTTGGATGGCGTTCCACTCCTCGACCGTTCCTAAATAGGAAATACCAGAAAGGTTAATGCATTTCTCAAAGAGCTTCTCACCAAATGAGGTGAGGCCGACGCTAAAAGTGACGGAGGTTAAGGAAGAACAAGACTTGAAGACGGAAGGCCCAAGAGTGCTCACGCTTCCTGGGATCTCAACGGATGTTAAGCTGGTGCAACCTGCGAAAGCGTGCTCCTTGATGGAAGTGACGCCATGTCCAAGATCGATGCTTGTTAAGGATGAGCAATCCATGAAAACGCCATACTCAATCGTCGTAACGTGCTCGCCAACGACGAAAGAGGTTAAAGATGTGCAGTTATGGAAGGTATGGCTTGGGAGAGAGGTGATTGAAGGGAGGCTAATCTCCGTCAAAGCGCTGCAAGATTCAAAAACCTGAAGGGAAAGGGTGGTCACCGTATCCGGAAGATCGATGGAAGTCAAAAGGGAACAATCCTGGAAAGCTTCTTCGTCTAAGGAGATGACGCCTTCAGGTATTGAGACGCTTGTCTTCTTTGGAGGGCATTTGATGAGCTCGGTTTTATCTTTGCTATAAAGAACTCCGTCAACGGAACAGTAATGGGTGTTCTTTGGATCGACTTCGAATGCGGCTAGGTCTTCGATTCGGTTGAAAGCGTTTCTCCCGATCGATGCGACATTCTCTCCGATATGGAGGGACCCTGAGATACTTAGGAAAGAGAAAGCGAAATCGCCAATCGTGACGAGACCTTTTCCTAGAGTCAACGTGGTGACGTTATAACAGCGAGAGAAGGCATCCCTGCCGACTGAGGTGACGTTATCTGGAAGGACGATGCTTGTGAGGGAAGCGCAACAGAAGAAAGCGTAGTCGCCGATTGTTTTGAGATGGTTTCCGAAATGGACATCGGTGATGTTCACGCAATTATCGAAAGCCCAGTCCCCTATCGTCTCAACCGTATCCGGAATGTCTAGGGACGAGGAAACACTGCCACACTGACGAAAAGCCTCAGAACCAATTGACTTGATGCCATTAGGGATATCAATGGTCTCAAGATGACAGCCTTTAAAGGCAGCATTCCCAATCCTTTCTACAGTGTTTGGAATGGAGACGGAGGTAACGTTCATTGGAGACCAAAGGATTTCGGTTTTCGCTTTGTCATATAAGGCGCCATTCAAAGAAGAGTAATGCTCGCTCTTGTCGCTTACGATGACACGTAATTTAGGACAAGAAAGGAAATTGCCTGTTGTGACAGAATCGATTGTCTCTGAGATGAACACGGTCTCAAGGTTTTCGCAACTCTTTATGCCTTCTGCATAAATCCTCATCACCCCTTTAGGGATATAGATGCTTGTTATGTTATTGCATTCCGAAAAACCCCGTACAGCGGTGACAGACCAGCGTCCGTATGATGCGGGAATAACCACTTCGCCTGAGATATCTCTGGATGCTGGCTTAGCGACAACACCTATCCCATCAGCATCCTCAACAAAGTTAAGCTTATCTGATGTAGGTTTGCCATGAGGAATATCGGTGACAGGAAAAGTGTATGGATCAACTGAAATAGACTCGCTTGCGGATGAGGAAACACCGCTTTCGCTAGAGATGCTTCCCACCAAAGGAATCTCGCAAGAAGAAAGCGGCACCATAAGTGCCAGGCCAAGGAGTGTCATGAATGTCTTTCTTCTCATAAGCACCATTCTCTTACAAAAATGTTTCTCCCTTAGTATAAAACATTCCGAAAAAAAAACGAATTGTTTGCAAATTCTGCTAATTATTTTCCAAAAGGCCCGCAATTAAGGCAAAAGAGAGGGGTTTTGTTGGAGGTTTTAGAAAAAGTCGTATACGTCGCGGCGGTGTCCGATTTTGATGACGAGTATCAAAAGAACATTGTCACGAATCTCACAAAGCATTCGATAATCGCCTATGCGATATCTCCACTCGCCTGTCCTATTGGCAACAAGAGGCTTCCCACATGATCTAGGGTCGTCGGAATTCTCCAAATGCTTGGCGATCCACGAATCGATAAGTCGAATGGTTTGTTTGTCGAGTTTCTTTAATTGTTTGAGGGCTTCGTCGCTAAAACGTATTTCCCATTTGCTCATTTAAGCCCAAGCTCCTTACGAACCTCATCAAGAGAGTAAGAGACCGGATTATCATCGTAGCGCTTTTTGGCGGCCTCATATTCGCGAAGATCGAATTCATCCTCAATTTTTTCGATGAGAGCGCGTTTCAAAGCATCAGAAAGCGATATGCCATGAATGGCACAATAACTCTTGACGAGGTTTGTTTCCTCATCGGTCAAACGGACTGATGTAACAGACATAGCAATCCCTCCTTGACTACATTGTAGTCGTATTTAATCAATTATCAACCCCTCACATTCATATACTCAGAAAAAAGTACTTTTATTAATAAAGATGGCGATTGTTCTTTTTTGTCTAAACAAACAATATCCATGATACAATCTAGCAGGTTTATGAATAACAAACTCAAAGCGGTTTTACTCTCTATCCTTTGGTGTGCCATCATCCTTCTTTTCCCGGTTTCCTCTGGGGTGATTGCCACCGTGTTTCATTTTGAGAAGATAGCGACCATCATTTTGCAAGGAAGCTTCATGCTGCTCTCTTTGGTGGTGCCTGCCGTTTTCTTGCTGCTCAAGAAATGGAGTTTTAAGGATATTGGGTTTGGAAAGATCACCAAAGAAGGATTAAGGAATGTCCTTTATTTTATTCCGACCATTCTCATCTTCGTTCCTTGCGCTATAAAAGGGTTTGAAGTCGAGTCCATTGAGTACTTCTTCGCGGTGTTCTACCTTTATTTGTTCGTCGGTATCGCTGAGGAAGTGTATTTCAGAGGGATCATCCCCTACTACTTAGGGAAAGCCTTCGATTTCAAATGGGTTATCATCATCTCTTCTTTGATCTTCGGACTCGGACATTCCGTAACCGTATTGACGGATGGGGATATCCTCATGATGGTTCTGACCGTGGTGAACGCGCTGATATTCGGCTTCATGGCGGTGGAGATGTATTTCCTATGCGGAAGCATCATCCCTGGCATGATCATCCACTTCCTCTTTGATTTTGAGACGAAGTTCATTCTCATTAATGGGAATGACCTATTGATAGCGGAAATCATCCGTGGGGCGATTATGGCTCTTATCGCGGTTTGGTTTGCCATAAGCCTCCATAAGAAGAAACGGGCTTGACATCGCATTTTGCGACATCAAGTTTTGAGATTCTAAGGAACCCTGTCTAAGGCAGCGATCCTTTTCATTTGTTTTTCATTATTTCTGTTGGATAATTCTTTTTCTCTATTCGCCTCTTTATTGAGAGGGGCTTTGTGAGCGTTTTTAAAAAGCCTCCCTTTGAAGAGAGGCTATAAATATTGCACTCTTTAAAGCGATGTTTTGTTTTTCCAAGAGGAGATGTCTGGGAGCCCGATCTTCTCGTTCTCTCCATAAGACATCTTAAACGTAAAACGTTCGTGCGTCTCATCAAATGGGCTATAAGCCTCACTAGGGAAAGTGAAATGGATGCAGGCGTTCTTAACTAATTCCGTTTCTGAATAGATATCGCCATGCAAATCGAACTCGATATCTTCATTATCGTTATGCCAGGCTGAAAAGTTATACCAATCATCCATGTAGTTGTAAAAATTGGAATAGTTATAAATCTCGCCTTTATACACCATATCCGTGGAATAGTCATTCTCCCCTCCTTCTTTCGAATTCGGTTTTAGATAAGAATCGAAATTCTCGGCCATGATGAAATATTTGTAATAGGTCTTATATGTCTCACCATAGGCTTTGGAACCAACCTTATAGGACATCTCTTCCTTTGCATCCAGGTTTTCATCGAAATAGGTCTTGGTCGCGGAGATCATCTCACCCTTCTCATCAATGAAGGACCAGGTTTCTCTAAAAGTTATGTATTCGGAATACCCTTTCTTTTGCCTTTCTTCCAAAAGATAGCTGGTGGTTCCTTTGATTCTCTCGGTGAAAATGCTTTCCGAATTTAAGATCTCCCATCTAATGGTGATGTCATCTTGAACAAAGGTCTTGTTGAATGTCTTTTTGTAGAGGAGAATCATTTCTTCAAGTCCATCAACCTCTATGTGGTCTGGTTTCTTTTGGCACGAAGACAAAGAGAAAGAGAGAACGGAGAGTAGACTCACTAGCATCAATTTACCTTTTTTCATGATTAACCCCTTAGATTCCGTTAATGTTATAGAAAAAATGAAAAAATAAGGCAATACCCCTATGGGGAAGACCCTTTTATCATCGAGATTTCACTTGTCTCTTCAATTCAAGTTGAAGGCAAACGAGAGGGGTTTTGTAGGGATTTTTGCAAAAACTTATCTCTTTATTCGGTTTATTACACTTTCGACAATATATGGATCGTCAAATCTGTGCACTAAGAAGGTTTTTCTCCCCAGGTGGTTTAAGGATGAGCCGACTGAATATGCTTTTTGTCCATCAATAAAGATAAAGCGGTCATGAACGGAGTCATTCTTAATGACGTTCAGCTTATGATACTGCTTCTCAAACTCTGCAATATCGTCTCTAGATAGCTTCGTTTTGTTTGAACAGAATATGTCGATACGCGTACCTTCGCTTGCGCCCTTAAGAAACTTGAAAGCTTCCCTATCGAAATAAGGATCGATGATGACAATGCTTTTCTTAGCACCGTCGATTAAGGACGAAATGAATTCGTATGCGTCATAAAACTGCCCTTCGAAGAATAGCCTTTCCTTAACGGGCTCTAAGAACATTCTTTCTTTGATGTCCCCTACTTCGCTCTTTAATTCTTTTATGTCGTTTTCTAGGTTAAGGTAGTTTTCTTTTGAAACGATGATTCTGTTGTTATCAAGAACATAACCCTTCAATAAGTATTGTTTGAGAACACTGTTTGCCCACTTTCTAAACAAAACTCCTCTTTTTGATTTGACCCTGTATCCAACGGAAATAATGACATCGAGGTTATATATTTCCATTTCATAAACACGTGCTCTTTTTTGAAGTACGCGTGCATTTTTTGCACATGTACTTTTGGGATCCAACTCGCCTTCGCGATAAATGTTATGAATATGTCGCGAAATCGCTGTTCTATCCCTTTCAAAAAGCAACGCCATCTCATCTTTGGTCAGCCAAACGGTTTCCTCCTGAGGCGAGACATTGACATCCAATTCAAATTCGTTGTCCTTAAATCTAATTAGTTCATAAGAATCCATAAAACGCCCCCTCTTTTCACCTTAATCTTAACATGCCTAAAACGAGCCGGAGACGGCAAATGACGTTGTTCTTGACACTATGTGTCAATAGTTGTGTTTTAAACTAATGAATTCGTTATAAAATTTTTTTGAGTCCGGAAGAAAAAAGACGATGCCGAGGTCATCGGCACCGTCCGAAGGTAACTCTCTTGGAGGGAGAATCAATAATATTCTTTGCTGCTTCTTTTGGCTTTGACGTAACCGGCGATGAAGGAAGCGACAGGATCTTTTGTTATCTCCTTTTCATGACTTATTGAAGAGCCTGTGCTTCTTCTTTTTTAAAACAAGCGATGATGGATGGAAGGCAAAGAGCCGAGGCTAAGAAGGATAAGAGGCATACGGCAAGGTATCCACCGCCTAAATGGAACTCCACTCCATCACTCCAACCGCCAGAGGTGAAATAAGACCAATCCCTTGGAACAAAGGTGATGGCGATCGCGGCACCGAAGATTAGGGCCATGGAGATGATGTTAAGAATGCCAGAGAAACGGATCACAGGCTTATCGTTTTTGAAGAGCGGAAGAGCGGCTCCGATGCCAAGCATGACGGAAGACATGCTTAAGAAGATAAAAGAAACGAGCGCAGCGGCACTGGGCTCATCTCTCACAAGGTAGGACCGATAACCGAGAAGAGAGTCGTAAGACGATTTCGTCGAAGTGTAGACATACATGACATCCTGGCCATAGAAGTTCCCTGTGCTGCCATTTGATGGGTTACGGTAATAAACCGCGCAGGTCATAAGCATCAGGATGAGACATAACGAGATTATGAGGCATGGAATGATGCCTGCGCTTTTAAGATACTTTTTCATAGTTGATACTCCTAATAGACAACTGCTAGATTATAAAACTTGTTTTATTAATCTAAAAGAAAAAGCCAATACGATTTCGTACTGGCCTTTTTTGCTTTCTGTCAGAATATCCTGATTTTGTCTTCTTCTAATTGATTTTTGAAAAAATCATCCATCTTTGAGCCGATGAAAACGATATCCACGTCTTTTCCTAGGGCTTTTGATAGCTCATCCTCCAAAAAGCCTTGATCGATGAATGATTTGATATCGCCGGCCTCACAATAGATGTCAACGTCACTATTGCTCTTCGCTTCCCCTCTCGCATAGCTTCCAAAGAGATACACCTCATGA
>JAFYAZ010000039.1 GCA_017540455.1 Bacilli bacterium
CGCTCTCCCAGCTGAGCTAAAGTCCCATTAAGTTACTCGGTTTTCTCAATCGAGCGGGTTTTATTATACTTATTGTCCTTATTGAGGGCAACTAAAATGTTAAGGTTGCGTATTCTCCCCTTCTTCTTTTAGAAGACTCTTTCGGATTGGGCTCTTATTTATGATGTACATGATGAATCCCGTAAGAGCGCCCATCGGGAAAGATAGCAACATGATCCATGGAAGATAGTAGAAGGTTCCAGCATTGAAATCCATGAGGATATATACCATGAACACCTGGGCTGTTACATGGAAGAAAGATCCTGCGATCGACATACCAAAGACGGATATCTTCTCTCTGAGAAGAATGTGAAGCAAGAACATCACTAAGAAGGAGATAGTCGCACCACTTAAGGAGACGAAGAAACCAAACTGGAAGATGGATCCACAAAGGAGAGAGACGACGAACACCCTGATGAGGGAAAGGGCAAGAGCCTCCCACCAGGAGAAATATAGAAGCACCATCAAGATGATGATGTTGGCAAAGCCTGGTTTGACGCCTGGAAGGATGGCGGGCAAAAAGGACTCGATATATCCGAGGACCACCGCTAAAGCGAGGAATATGGAGAGCTCAATGATTCTTCTTGTCTTCATCGTTACATCTCCACGTCGTAAGGACTATATCCTTCGATCGATATGATGAGCTCATAAGGAACGCAGATGATCGATCTTCCTTCTTCGGATATCCAACCACTATGGACACAGTACTGATGAGGACAGGTTGATTCCTTTACCCTTATTGAATTGTGCTTCGCTTCAATATGAACATGTTCGTCCTCATCTATATCCACAGTGTATATTTCTGATTTCTCACCTAGTTCGGTGAGATTGATTGTCTTTATCTTCTCTTTCTTGAGATATACATTCGCGATGAGAGATTCACTGTTCTTTGGGAAATAAACCACGGTGAAAGTTACCCCCGTAAGGACAAGAAGAGAAGATACGACAACAATGTCGATCCAGAACTTTTTGAGGAACGAGAGAAACTTATTCATTTGAGCCTTTGCTGTTACATCCCAAAGCCAAGCTCTTTACAGGCTTCTAAGAAAGTGTTTGCTTCTCCATTAGGATTACCTTTTTTCGTCGCTTCGATATCATACCAAGGATATTCAAGACCATGGATGATGATAGGAAGAGGTTTGCCGAATCTCTCTTTCAGATATCCTTCGTTTTGGAGTTCTGCCGCAATGTCAGCGATTAGGCTAAGGAGCTCATAATGGCCTACAGGTCCTTTGCCGATGTAGCGGCCCTCATCATATGCCTCCGCGCCTAGTGATTCGTATCCGATGTTCTTCAAACCGAGTTCTTTGTACCAGTCGAAAAGCATATCGGTGATGGGGTTCTTTTCCGCGGTGGTGATGATTGGGTTCTCATCTTGCCTCCAGTAGGCGTAATTCCACCTCTCCTCATCGTATTCATCGGCTCCAGGGCAATCTTCTTCCGTGTTATAGCTGATGGCGAATTCGGTGACGTTAGAGAAACCGTTATATTCGTAGGCCATGTTCGAATAGACGAAGAAAGATATGGCGTATATGCCTTCTTCATCCCATGTATCTATTATGGATTTGACTTTAGTTTTGAGAGTGTTTTTAAGATCAATCATCTTGGGTTATTCCTTCTTATTAACTATTTATTTGTCTTCCTCGGTTCGATATCGAGGCCTTCACTCATATAGTTCCAGCCACGGTTGATGCTGCCTCCATCGTATATCGCGTATTTGATGTTCTCTTTGCTAGCAAGAAAAAGCCTCTCCTCATTATCCATGAAGATGAAGGCGGTCGCTAAAGCGTCACCAATAGAGCCATCTCTTCCTACTAAGACCGCTTCTTTGGTGTCATGCACCTTTGCAGACCCAGTCTTCGGATTGATGAGATGGGAATACATATTGCCATCAGAGTGGATTCTATATTGCTCATTCACACCTGATGTTGAGATTGTTGTGTCCTTCGCTGAGAACGTGAATTCGTTCTCAAGAAGAGAGACAACGAAAGAGTCGTTGTCTTTGTTGTTTTTCTTGCCTAAGAGAACACTAGAATGACCAGCGTTGACCATATAGTATTCAGTCTTATCTTTAACGGATTCGTAAAGCTTATCGATGATATATCCCTTGCAAATCCCGCTTAAATCGATGTCAGCGGAGCCACTAATCGTGACTTTGTTTCCTTCGAAAGAGAGGCTTGTTGAACTTATCTCAGTGAGGTGGGTGTTTATCTCTTCTTCTGAGAGAGGATTGTCTCTTTTTTCATTGATGAATGACATCCAGTCTATAGAGAGTTTCCCCATGAATGGATTGAAGTATCCGTCTGTGTCTTCCTTAAGGGCCACTGCTTCTTTGAGGCATGAGAGAAGGTCATCACTGACGGTGAGGGTTCTTTCTTTGTTGAGACGATATAGCTCTGTGCCTTCTTTATATGGGTCGAAGATATTCTCTAATTTGTCGACTTCCTCTTTGAGGGAGTTAGAGATCCCTCCTTCTTCGTAATCGAGATATTCGAAGAGGGCGTCACATTGGAAGGCCTGGATCTTTGTTGGTGAGGCAACCGAACAAGAGGCCAAACAAAAAGAAACCCCTGTAAGGTTCAGAAGTATCTTTTTGAGGTTTCTTTTCATTTTGTTAGATAGTTGGGACGTTGGTCTTTCCGTCTTTATCAGGATGGGTGGAAAGATAAGCGATGATTGGGTCGTAGTTCTTGTCTTTCTTACCAGCTTTGCAAAGAGAGACTTTCTTGGCGGTTCCGTTGACGAGGGCTTCGGCCATATCGTGGCAACCAGCGTATCCGCACGCGCCGCAATTATAGTGAGGGAGCATGTCTTCCACTTCTTTGATGCGGGGATCTTCCTCGACGTGGAAGAATTTAGCGGCTAAGGCTAAAAGAAGACCGAGGACGGCTCCTAGGCCAAGCATTAATAAGAATGCCCATAATACGGTGAGATATTCCATAATGAGTCTTTATTCCTCCTTTTGTTCTTTGTGACGTTCCTTGTATATCATGCAGCCTTCGACGTCACAGTCTTCGCAGTTCTTCGGCCCGATCTTGAGCTTCTCGCAGCCCTTAGGGGCTGGGGTTCTCATATATATGACGAAGGAGACGACAAAGACGATGAGAAGGGCGACGATAGTGATGATGGCGATGATGAACGCGGTTCTTTGGTCCATAGGTTAACCAACCATTCCTCCAAATCCCATGAAGGCCATGGCCATGAGAGCGGCGACGATGAGGGCGATAGGAACGCCTTTCATGGCTTTAGGGATGTTATAGCCATTCATCCTCTCTCTCATGCAGGCAAAGAGGACGATGACGACAAGGAAACCGATTGAGGTTCCTAGGCCATTAGCAAGGCTAGTCAAGAAGTCGAGCTGGGAATCGCTGTTGGTCTGAACAACGCCAAGAACAGCGCAGTTGGTGGTGATGAGCGGGAGATAGATGCCAAGGGTCTTGTAGAGGGATGGGCTGGTCTTCTTGATGAAAAGACCAACAATCTGAACAAGGGAAGCGATGACAAGGATGTAGACGAGAGTGTCTAAGAATGGGATTCCCGCTGGAACGAGAACATAGAAATAGAGAGGATAGCAAACAAGCGTCGCCATCATGATGACGAAGGTGACGGCCAAACCCATTGAGAAAGCGGATTTGACTTTGTTGCCGACGCCGATGAAGGAGCAGATGCCATAGAAACGGCTGAGGACGACGTTATCGATGAGCATGTAGCTCACGATGGCGAGGATGAAAGAAACGATCATTTCCATTATTTGGCACCTCCTGCTAAGGCCGCTTTAGCGGCAAGTTCCGCTTTGGCAGCTTCTTTGGCGGCTTTCTCTTTGGCTTTCTCCACCGCTTTCTTGTGATTGGTGATTGCCGCCATCGTAGCAAGCATAAGGCCAAGGACGATGAACGCGCCGGCTGGATTCTGGAAGATGGAGATGGAGAAGTCATATAAAGGATTGCCATTTGAATCGAGGGTTGTGCTCTTAAGGATTGGAAGGACAAGAGGATCTCCGAAGAAATTGAAGACCTTTCCGATGGTGAGGGTTCCTAAGCCTAGGACCTCGCGGATGATGCCCATAAGGGAGATGGCCCAGGTGTAGCCGATGCCGTTTCCGCATCCATCGAGGAAGGAATCGAAGACGCCGTTTTGTCCGGCAAAAGCCTCGGATCTACCAAGGACGATGCAGTTGACGACAAGAAGGGAGAGGAAGACGCCAAGAGAACTATAGAGCTCTGGGAGGAAGGCTTCCGCGAACATCTTGACGATGGTGACGAATGTCGCGATGACGACGATGTAACATGGGGTTTTGATTTCTTCTGGGATGAGCTTTCTCAAAAGAGAGACGATCACGTTGGAAGAAACGAGAACGAAGGTGAAGAGAAGACCCATGCCGAAAGCGGTCTCGAGCGACTTAGTGACTGCCAAAGCAGGGCAAAGGCCTAAGATCTGAACGAGAAGAGGGTTCTCTTTGAGGATGCCGTTAAGGAAGGACTCTTTATGCTGTCCGCGTTTAATCTTATCCATGCTTAAATGCCCTCCTTATCCGCATAAAATGCGGTCCAATGGGCAAGTGCGTCATCGCATTGCTCCTTGACCGTTTTGGCACCGTAGGTGGCGCCGCACTTAACATCGGCTAAGTCAGTGAGATAGCCGTTGTTGTATTTGTTGATGTAATTGTCTTCCAAGGTTGGTCCATAAGACTCGGTGTTGGTGACGACGAGGAGCTTCTCGACTTCCCCGCCCGCTACCAAAACAAGAAGATCGACTTGGCCATAGGCGTTCTTGCCGGTCGTGCTATAGACGTATTTGGTCTTTTCCTTCTCTGGCGTGGAAAACGTCACTTGCCATTGAGGGAGCGTAAGACGATAGGCGTTTTTGAGATGCGGATACTTGTTTCCATCGTATTCTGGTTTGTAGTACTTTTCGCCTTCTTTGGTATCGACGAAAGTGATCTGGCTTTGGAGGTGGTAACCAGGGCAAAGGGCTGAGATGCCATCCTTGATCTTGTTCTCTTTGTTGGTCTTGATCGGGTTAACCGTGGCAAGGTTCATTAGGCCAATCAAAAGAGCGGATCCGCTGGCGATCGTGGCGAGGGTTAAGGAGACTTTCAAATACTTATTCATAAAGCAAAACCTCCAGCAAAAACCGTCCAGATCACGATAGCAAGGGCTGCGACCGGGATGGCGATACAAAGGATGATGTCCTTTTTCTTCCAGACCTCGCTTGACCATTTCGGATAGTCGAAGAGAGGCGCTAAGCAGTTAGCGATGAGGATGCCATATCCAACGCCCTCAGGAAGGGCGGCGAAGTGACGGATGAAGAAGGCGGCGATGGCAGCAGACATGCCGTAGAGCACTCTGCTTGGAGTGGTTATTGGCATGGTGACTGGGTCGGTGACCATATAGACGGCACCGAATAAGAAGCCACCGGCAAGTAGATGGGAAAGAACCCATTCGCCATATGTCGGGATGAATCCGCCGCGTGGAAGGGTGACAGTAAGTCCACCAGCGAGGGTGAGAAGCGCGAATGTCGCGATATAAGTGAGAACGACCTTCCAGTCGGCCACTCTCTTGATGAGGAGATAGACAAGGCCAACGAGGATGGCGATCTTGCAGGTTTCGCCTAAGGTTCCTGGGACGTTGCCAAGGAAGAGGTCGAGAGGGCTATATTGTCCCCCCGCTAAATATGTTGGGCTGACGGCGACCTCGGTGACACCGGCGAACGGGGCGGTGTAATACATAGTTCCGCCGAAGCAGACTTTGGCGAAGACCATGCCGACGGCGGCAGGGTTGAAAAGGTTGTTGCCGTTTCCGCCGAAGAGGAGTTTGCCGAAGGTGATGCCAGCGGCAGCGCCGATCATAAGGGCGTACCAGCTAGTGCTAGCAGGAAGAATCATCGCGAAGATGAGGGCGCTAACCAAAGCGGCCAAGAAATTGCTCATCCTGTATGAGGCGATTCCGTATTTGAATCTTTCGACCAATGAGTGTTTTTGCAGATCTACCGGCATCGGATGGGTGACGAGGACGAAGATGAGCTCGGCAAGTTCCATCACGGCGACGGAGATAAGAACGTTTTTAGTCGCGCCTAAAGGCCAGGCGATGAAGGAGAAGACGACGACTGGGAGAAGAGCGATGACGACGTCGAGAAGCATTCCGACGAGGTTGTCTTTCCTCCTCACGTGAGGAGCGCTTTCCTTGATGATTGTGATTGTTTGGTTATCCATAAGCATTCCTCTATAGTTTGGCGAGAAGTTTGGCTCTTCTGACATAGTCAGTGACCTGGATCTTCGAGGTGCAGCTATAAGTGCAAAGACCGCATTCGATGCATTTGAGAGGCTCTAAGAGCTTGATCGTGTCTTTGTCCATGGCCTTGACCGCGTTCATGATCTGAACCGGGCGAAGGTGGACTGGGCAAGAAAGGACGCAAGAGCCGCATCTGATGCAGTTCTCTTCCTTTGATTCATCATGGTCGAGGACGATGATCGAGGTGACGGTCTTCGTGCAGATGCAATCGTCCGATGGGATTGAGGCGCCCATCATCGGACCGCCGAGGATGAAGACCTTCTTCCTCTCTGGGTGGACGTATCCACCGCATTTCTCGAGGATGTACTTCATTGGGGTGCCGACTCTGATCGAGAAGTTGGATGGGTATTTGATCGCATCGCCGGTGACGGAGACGAAACGCTCAATGACCGGTTTGTTGTATTTGACGTTCTGAAGGAGGCCGACGACGGTGCTGACGTTGAAATCGACGATGCCGTATTCGCTTGGGAGATGGCCTGAGGCCACTTCGATGCCCGTCGCGCTCTTGATCATGGCGATTTCCCAGCCCTGTGGGTAGAAGTTGCCGACTGGGCAGACCTTGATGCCGGAGTCTGGCATGGCGCGCAAGAACTCATCGTAGATGGCGATGATGTCTTTGTATTTGCTCTTGATGCAAAGCCTCGCGTCTTTGGTGCCAAAAGCCTGCTGAAGGAGCTTGATGCCTTCGATGACCTCTTCTGGCTTCTCAAGCATCATGCGCTTATCGGCGGTGATGTATGGCTCACATTCGACGCCGTTGATGAGGATGGTTTTGATCTCACGTCCTTTGGTGTCGAATTTGATGTAGGTTGGGAAGGAGGAGCCGCCTAAGCCGACTGAAGCGCATTCCTTGGCGATTTGCATGAAGTCTTCTCTCGTGAGCTTAGCGATTTCCTCAGGGGTCCTCTCATGGACCACTGTCTCATCCTCTTCCTCTTTGAAGTCGTTTTTGATGTGGATGAAGTTCACCATCTTGCCAGAACGGTGAAGGTGTTTCTCGAAACCGAGGAAGGTGCCGCTGACGGTCGAATGGATCGGTTGGTCGAAGAATGGGCCGTGTCTCATGCCGATGACTTGGTACATCTTGACATGGTCCCCTTCTTTGATCGTTAGGTCCGCTTTCGGGCATCTTGCGTTCTCGAGGGCAATAAAAATATCTTCTGGTTCTCCGATATCCACGGTCGGAAGGATCTCTAGAAGATTTCTTGTGTTCTCAATGTGTGTTGTCTTCGCAATCATTTTTGTCTCCAGCTTATGCTGGTCCGAATTTTGTACCCTAGTATTTTATCCTATCGGTAAAAAAGTAAAACCCTTTTATATCAATAAAAGAATAACGGTTTGCTTCTTTCCAAATATCTGACTTTTACTTAAGGAGAAAAAAGCCCCCTGCTTCTAAGGCAAAGGGCTATTTCATAAAGGTTTTGCAATGGTTTTTATTCCGCTATCGAGTTGATCGCGCTTAAGAGGGCCGCGCTATCGTAGAAGTCTTCGTAAGCAAAGTCGACGTCTGGTTCAATGCCATGCTCGATCGAGAGGAAATCCTTCTCGCCGTTTTCCTTTTCCCCGATGTGCCTCATCGTGTAGGTTGAGCTGATGGTAATGCCTGTGCCATCGGCTAAGACGAGGGAAAGGACGCTGCAGGTTCCACCGCCGGACTTCTTTCCGATGATTTTTCCTAGATTCATGTCTTTGAAGGTGCTGCTCATGAGGTTAGCGGCGCTGAAAGTGTTTATGCCGGTGAGGAGATACCAATCATATTCGTCATATGCGTCTTCGTCCTCATAGTCGTCATCCCCATCGATATCGACGACATAGCTATCGGTGACGAATTCGTTATCTAATGTGTCATAAGTGGATAAAGGAATCTTCTCATCGGTCAAAAAGCCAGCGACTTTTTCCATGGCCGCCAAAGAGCCACCGCCATTGAGGCTAAGATCAAGAACGATCTTATTGATTCCTCCATGGTTCTCAATCTGATTCATGCAGTAATGCATGTAGTGATATGAATCATATTTCCAAGCATCATCTTTCACGTTGTGATCTTTGTCATAGATCTGCGCGATCGTGCCTACGGAGAAAGAGTCTAAGGTGATGATGGCCATATCATCTTCGAACCTCACTTCTTCAGGACTCGTGAGCACCGCGTCCCTCAGTTCTTTCTGAATGGCTCTTCTGTCGTAGAACTCACCATAGAAATCACCGAAGTCATTTCTAGTGACTTTCGCTAAGTCAGGATCGCAATAGTAGGATGGGAGATCGATTCTCGTATGGAGTTCGTCTAATTGCTTATAGACGATATCCTTGTATGCGGAGTAGTTATCTAGCGGTTTGGATGAATAAAGCTTATTGAGGGTGGCCTCATCAAGATAATCGATGAAATGCGTATACCCTTTCTCTTCTTTTAGGCCATAAAGAACATCAAAGGTGAAGCAAAGAGAATTGACCGCGGCTTCTCTCATCGATTTGGTCTCTGCTTTCTTGTTGTCTACACAGTTATAGTACTGAGGAAGGTTCCTTACTTCCCCAACGGTGACGAAGATCTTTGACCCATTGTAGAAGAGATTTAGTCCACCCATTGCGCAGAAAAGGGTATTGAGGACGAAGAGAGGCAGCCAGACCATCTGATACCCATCTATGACTTCGAAGCCGTAATCATCGAGGTCAATCTCAAAAGTCGCGTCTCTATCATAAAAGTCGTTCGTTCTTTCTAAGTGTTCGTTGTAGTTGGTGCTAGAAGCTGCAGCGGAACACCAAAGGAATTCATAATAGCTAGCGGCCTTTATCGTGTTATCGGTGCTATTAAAAACAATCGGATGGGATTTTCGGTAATACAAAGTGAATATGTCATCGTAATAATTGGTTTCATAGGAGAAATTGCCATAGTCGAAATACCCTCTGAAGGCATATAAGAACTCCCATAGTCTTACGTAAGGAACATCCTCGTATTCATTGAAATAATGAACGTCAAGTTTGTCTCCGGCGATGTAGTAGTCATCCTCCGCCAGATTGACGATTTGCAGTTCTTTTACATAACAATCCGTTTCAGTGTCATCGACAAAGCCACAGCCAAAAGGGAAGAAGAAGCAGCTTGAAAGCAACAAAGAAGCAAGAGGGATAAGCAAGAGGCGTTTCTTCATAGGATGATTTTACAATAAACGCTTAACGAAAAACCATAGCAAAAAGCCCCCTACTACTTAAGTAAGGGGCTAATTCATGCAGGATTTGCTAGGGATTATTTGGCTTCAGGATTTATAAGGTATCCGAATTGCCGCTTTTTTTGAGACGATCCTCATACAAAGAGAAAAGGTAGAGGGCCGATTCGCCATATAAACCCGTCTCATCGTCATCGAGCAAATCGACGACCTCGGAATCATAGAGTCTTTTTCTCGCTTCTTCGAGGCTTAAACCATATTTCTTTGCGATGAGCTCAATGGTCCCTGTTATCAATATGGTTTTTGCGATTGTGTGTCCCATTATTTGGTGCCTTCCGATAATCTTTTGCCAATGTATTCGTTGATTGCGTCCGCGGACATGCCGTGCATATCTTCGTAATCGTCTGATAGTTCTTTGATGACTCCATTTTCGTCGAGGTCTCTGAAAACCTCTCTGCTACTCTTTTCGGCAAAAGAGGCATATTGCTCAACGCACATAACGATGAATCTGTTAATTTCCTTATCAAGAACCATGTTGACGCGACTTTTTCCTCTAATAAGTGAACCTTCATTCAACGCTTTTTCACGTTTTTCAGCCTTCAATAAGAACGACCGATCATTGATTTTTCGTTCAGACATTTACATTTCCTATATTCACGTAGTAATGTTGGCATATTTTATTACGAATTTAAATACGCGATGCATCAAATCATAGGGTCTTGAAGAGTTCTATCCCTTTTCTTTGTGATTACACCTTGGGAAATTATGGCATCCATAGAACGGACCATATTTACCTTTTCTTAGAATCATGAAATCCCCACACGAAGGACATCTCTTATTTCTTAAAACGGCTTTTGCGTCATCGATCGTATAGTCACAATAAGGATAGTTCGAACAACCATAAAACTCTTTACCATTTGACTCATTTATCCTTAAGACTAAACGTCCTTTCTTGCACCGCGGGCACGAAATATCAGTCCTCTTCTCCTCTTCCGTGTGTTTGCCATTCAAAACGGCGCATTGATCTTTTATCTCCTCAAGGAAAATTGAAGGGTAGTACTCGTTTGCAATGATGTATGTATAGCTTCTAGTTCTCGTTAAGGCGACGTACCATAGACGTCTTTCCTCCGCGTAATCGTATTCGCTCTTGTGACTCAAGACCAAATCAAGAAGCTCATCATCTTCCATCTTGTTTGGGAAACCAATTCTGTCGTCGTTCGCGTTAAGAAGAATGACGTAATCCTCTTCGAGGCCTTTGGATCCATGAACTGTGCTGTAGGTTAAGTTGATATCAGGGAAGAAAGAGCACTTCAAAACCGTCTTGGTCTCGCTTGAAGCTTTGTAGTCAATGCGAATGCGGTTGTCTAACATGATGTCCTCAAGATCTCTGTTGTTTCTTCCTAAAACAAGCACGTTCGCCTTTTCTTCTCTCCTAGAGATATCGCTTAGTACATCAAGGAAAGGTTCATACTTCTTTCTCCCTGTGTAATACATAATTTGGACGGGATTTGCTAAGTGTTTTGCGGAATTGATCTTCTTATCGTATTGTTCCGGATTCTTTTTTATGAACGGGCCAGCGATGTCTTGAAGTTCCTGTGAATTTCTATGGGTGGTCGTTATCATCGTGATAGCCGAATCGCCAAAGTATTTTTCGAATTCCAAGAAGATACTTAGATCGCATCCTGAAAACCTGTAGATAGCTTGCCAATCGTCTCCGACTGCGAATAGCCGCGAATCGCCTTGCAAGATCAACCTCTTTAAGAACTTCATCCTACTAACGGAAATATCCTGAAATTCGTCGACGATGATGTATTTATACTTGTAGCCTTTGCAGTTATTGAGCTCTTCAGTTGATTGAAGGATCATATCATCGAAGTCGATTTTTCCTTCTTTTGCCAAATAAGCGATGTAGTAGTCGTAAATATCTTTGACGATATCAAGGAAAAGGGACGCTCTATGCTTCTCATAAGCGTTTTTGAATGGAGAGCTCTTCAGTTTTTCAAATCCGCTATTGTCCCTGTATGAGGCTTTGTATAAGCTCAGGAACGATCTGACTAAGTTAATAAAAGATTTGAAAGAGTATGTCTCATAGACGGAATTAAGGGCATTGAGGATTTCTTCGTCTGGAAGCGGGTGAAACTCCACTCCCCTTTCTTTCAATTGCGATTCAAGCTTTTCAAAGACGGTGCCATCTTCAAACTCGTACGAATATGTTTCTATGCAGTCGGTCTGATATACCTTGTGGATGCCTCTTTTCCAAATCATGGAATTCACATATTGAATAGCTTCTTCCCCGGCATACTGCGAGGCCTTGCCATCCTTATCAACTCCGTAATGTTCATGATAAATTGGATAATCCTTTAATTTGAAATCTGGCATGTATTGCCTTTTGTCCAGTGTAGAAACGTCTTTTTCATAAGGTGCTTCGTATGTGTATTTGATGCCGTTTATGAAATACCAGTTCGCAATAGCCATCTCTTCGAATGACTTAACGAGCTCCTTTTTGAGTGTCTCTTTAGAGGCAACATTATTAGACAGAGTGAGCAATTGATCTTTAAGAGTTGTGAAATCTAGGCTCTTTAGGTCTTCAAAAAGATCGCCTTCGTTCTCGTATTCTTTGTCATGCTTCATCGTGGAAAGATACAAGCCGTAGTACATAAGGATGGTTTGAAGCATGTGCGGCCTGTTTTTCATCTCTTCCCTGAAATAGGCTTCTATGATGGCTTTGTATTGATCCTCCACCATGAATGTGTGGTTACGTGCGTCTTTTAAGATATCGAGACCGATTTTATGGAATGTTCCTACTGTTAGCCTCTGGTCTATGGCTGACACTTTTTTCTGGAGATCATCAGCAGATTTTTTTGAATACGAAAGAAGGAGGATATCATTAGGATTCACACCCTTTTTCTTCAAGAGATATTCGACCTTGCCACATATGGTAAGAGTCTTTCCGCTTCCGGCCCCCGCCACAACAAGAACTGATTTTTCATCAGTCAAAACGGCCTTTCTTTGTTCATCGTCGAGAAAGCGGCCATTAATGTCATCAAATAGTTGGTCCTTTTTGGCTCGCTCAAAGTATTCTTGGTTATGTTTTTTTACTGCTTCATCGAGGTTTGTATGCCTTTCAAAAGCCTCGGATAAATACTCCTTGAAAGTTATTTTCTTCAGCAAATCCGCACTTTTTGATGCAGTTTCACGCTGTCTCTCACGATCTACATATTCATCTTCGGAAAAAGCAAAGAGTTCTCTATGCTGACAGAGAAGATCGTATTGGTGACAAATTTCTTCGTAACCGATTCTCACCTTCTCAATGCCACTTAAAAAGGAGGAGTATGACTTCTCGGTAATTCTATATTTCTTAAGCAAATCTGCTACTTCAAGACATTCCGAAAAGAATTCTTTGTCGGTGTGATTAGGGTTTTTGATGAATGTTTCTAAGTTCCACCACATGACCGCTTCTCTAATGCGGCCCACTTCTTTATTGTGCTCAGCTACCTTTTCAGAAAAAGCGCCATATTTCGCCTTATCTTTTTTGTACTTTTTGGGAGGAAGCAGCGTGATCTCTTCATAGATGGAAACTATTTTGGGGTCAGTCTCTTCGTTAACGATTTCCAAAAAACGGCCCTGTTTCTTGATGTTTCTAAAATATGGCCTGAAAACAGTAAGAACTTTGAAATATAGCTTTAGCCGTCCAAAGATATTCAAAGCTAATCACCTCAAGTTACTCGTTTATCATTCCTTTTTTGTAGAACTTGAGCTTTCTGCTCATGGAAGCGTTGATGTCCATGATGTCTTTCTCTTCTAAGCAGATGACGGTGACTTTGAGCTCCTTATACACCTTCATCTTGTAATTCTTCGATTTGGTGTATTCTTTGTTGCTCTCGTTGTATCCCCAGTATTCGATATAAACATCATCTGTGTCGTCTCCATAGCCAGGGAGGCAGAAATCAGGATGAAGGTCATGATTCTCATTGGCGTCAATCGGAAGCTTTTTCTCGTAAGCGTGAGGAATGTTATGGTCAAAGAGCCAGTTGTCGATGATCATCTCGGACTTTGATTTAACGATGTGGCCGTCGGTGCAAGTGAACTTGCCCTCGTAGGAATCGTCAAGGATGGTGATGTCCTTGCATTTGTTGATCTCGACAAGCAACTTCTTATCGGCATATTTCTTGTAACAGGAAACACAGAAAAGGAATCCTGGCTTGGTTTCTTTACCGCAGGCAATGCATTTGGCAACACCCTTTTGCTCCTGAATAGGTTTTTCCTCTTTAGGCTCGACATAATCCTTGTTGAGGACTTTGCCAGTCGCTTTATCGATGAAGAGGCCTTTTTCGTTGACCACAATCTTTTCGGCCTTGAGTTCGTCGGCATGCTTGGCGCAAAGCCTGTCTTTGCGGGCATTGCCCATATAGACTCTCGTAGGTTGTCCACAGATAGGGCACTTCAACTCTTCCTTCATAACGATATGCCTCCCTTGGTTGGCTTAATGGAGAACTTAAGTATCTCCATTGTTGTTTTGGTTTTCTGGAAATATATTAGCAAAAAGGAGGCGACGATTAATAGGTTTCCTTACAATCCGTTTAGAAAAAAGCCCCCTACTACTTAAGTAAGGGGCTGATTCATGCAGGATTTGCTAGGGATTATTTGGCTTCGGTTGTTTTGGAGCCGTAGTTAAGAACCTTGACGAAGTCTTCCTCAGTCATTGGACGACCGAACAAGTAACCTTCAAGTCCTTTGGCGCCAAGAGAGATGGCAAGATCCCTTTGCTCAGCGTTCTCGATACCGGTGACGTAGATGTCGAAGTCGTTTCTCATCGCTGCATCTAGGAAGCGTGAGAAGTTAGCAAGCTCGTTTTCGTTCGTGGCCGCATTCCAGATGAGAGATCTCTCGGTCTTGATGATATGGACGCCGAAGGATTTAAGGACCTCAAGAGGAACCTTATCTGGCGTGTGGTCGACACATTCGAAGACAACGCCAAGAGGCGTGAGCTCGGACATGACCTTCTTGATGGCCTCTTCCTCGTCGAGGAAGAAGGCGCTATTGATTTCAAGATGCATGTACTCACGTGGGAAGCGGTTCCTTTCGAGAATGGCTTTGACCTTCTCTGGGAATTCTGGGTCCCTAAGGGAGTCGATGGAAAGATACATCGAAAGACACTTGATGCCGACGGCTTTGAAGATGCCTGAACCATATAAGCTATAGAGCTGACCCATCATCGAGATGGCGCCGATATCGACGCGGGAGACGAGTTTTTCTTTGTTCGCGATAGGAATGAATTCACGAGGAGCGATCGGGAGTTTGTCACGTCCATAAAGGGCGGAACGGATATCGCCTCCGATGACCTTGAGGGTGCCGCAGTCGACGATTGGCTGAGTGAGGATCGGAAGGGCGTCAGCGTCAAGCGTAGCCTGGAGGATATCGAGGATGTACTCGCTTCTCAGGGCTTTTCTTGGGTGGCGGTTTGCGACCTCGACGACATAGCCTGGGCCATAGGTCCTCTCACTTCTGATGAGCTCGTCTTTGATGGTCTGGACCATTTGCTTGGTGGTGACGATTTCAGATGGGTATGCGACGGCGCAGAAAGCGTAGTTGGCGTTGTATCTGAATTCCCTGGCTTCAAGAGGATGGGAAAGGATCTCCGCCGCTTCTTCGACGAAGTCCATCATCTTGATCTTGGTGTAGCCCTTAAGGAGGAAGGAGATGCTATATGTGTCGAACCTGTAAAGGAGTTCGCCATAGCCAGCATCCTGGAAGTTGGCGACGATGGAGGACATAAGCGAGTTCGCATCGGACTGCGGGAGCTCTCTTAAGGCCGCCTCGTAATCGACGAGGGAGCAAGAGACGATATAACCGCGGGCGGTCTTGGCTTTGAGCTCACGGTTGACATCGATTGAAAGAGCCTGGGCGTTCTTGATGAGGAGGGAATCATCGACAAGATGGCTTCCGGCGACAAGGCCTTGGGTCGTGCCACGCTCGATCATGATGGTCGATTCGTCGTTATTCGCTCCACGGTACTGGAGAATCGAGATCTGGGATTCGGATGGGCCGATGCTTGGGATGACACGGTGATCAGCGCCGTATCTAAGAGGGCAATGGCTGCATGGTTTGTCATGGCCTGTACGAAGTACCTTGTAGCAGATATCGCCTTCGTGAGCGCCTGGGAAGGCGTGCTTAAGGTTATCCGACATGTAAGTGATCGTATGGGTCGGACGGTCGACGGAATAGAGGTATCTGCTGGTTCTAGAGGCAAGGTTATCGAGAAGGTCATGGAGGGAATCGTCTCTCTTAGCGAGGATGTTGCCGATGAGCATGTTGCTGAAGAAAGAGACCGCGGTCATGAAGTCTTCTTTGCTAGAAATCGAGGTTCCACTTCTCTTATTCGGAGAAAGCATGTAGATGAAACCGTAGTCGTTATTTGGGGAATCAAGGGTGGCGATGAAGAAAGACTCCATTCCTAAGGAAAGGATTGGCTCTGCGAGTTCTTTTGGAAGATCGGTGCGGGCGTTGCCGACGAACATCGTGTCTTTCTTCGCTTCGTTCACAAATGGGCCGACGAATGATAGATGGAGAACGGAACCGAAACGGGAGAAGCCTTTGTTTCCTTCGACACGAGCAGTCTCAAAGAGGAGACGGTAGTCTCTTGTCTTCTCACCATATTCATAGACGCCGGCGACTTCAAAATCGCTTTGGGTCATGAGCCACTGGATGGCGTTCTTCAGGGCTTCGATCTCGCCTGCGTAATCCTTCGCGTGCTTGATCTCGTATTCCCATTTCTCGAAGTTGGCGAGGAAGAGAATGCGTTTGGAGGATTCGCTTAAGATGCGGTGAGGATAGTAGACGTCTTTGACGCCGTAGCTGAGATTGACTTCCCCTTCTTCTTTGAGGGCTTTCTCAGCTTCATCTAAGAAGTTATTGAGGGAGCAATACGGATAGATGACTCCGCCGATTTTGGCATGGACAAACTTCTCAACTGAAGTCGACTTATCGATCTTCAAAACGTTGAAATTCGTGACAAATCCCTCACAAACCGTCTCTAAACCGAGGAAGGATTCGACGTTGAAGATATAAAGGGCGAGGGTCTTTTCATCGTATTTGCCAAGCATCGAATGAGGGAAGGTTTCTCTCACTTTGGCGGTCAAGGCTTCGAAGTCTTTTTCTTCGTAGGTCTTCGCGCCCTCTAAAGAGATCAAGAGGAGAGCGCTTCGATATGAATCGTTCTTCTGGACTTCTTTCTTTAAGTTCTCGGTGAATGTCTCTTTGTCATAGACAAGACCCTGTTCGATGTCTTTATTGATAGCCTCGTCGCTAGCTTTGCCAACATAGACAAGACGGTAGTTGGAATAGTCGGCGATCGCCTGGTTCATCTGCTGCTGAATCTCAGTGAAAGCAGGGAGAACCTTGTCATAGTCCTTGTTGATGGTCAAGAAGTTGCCATCGGCGAAGCTTCTGATCTGGGAACTGATGTCTTTGGCGAGCTTATCACCTTTCCTTGTGTAATCAAGGCCAAGATGGATGATGGTGACCGCAACCGTCAAAGCGGAGATGAGGAGGACGCCAAAACTCACCCATAAAAGGATTTTGTTCTCAAAATAGTAGGCAAATGGGATGCCAACGGCCGAAATGACGAATAAGCCAAGGAAGACGGCGCCGACCACTGTCGAAGCGCGGTTCTTAAGGAAGGCCTTAAGATTGACGAGTTTGGTTTTGTTCTTTTTCATGGCCTTTCTCCTTATTCGTTGACATCCTCAGTGCGGGCCACGAGGATTCGGGTGATGATCTTGCCGATTGTCGGCATCATCTCTAAGCCCGTGCGGATGTAGTTGATTCTTTCGCGTTCTTTGCCCATTTGCATCGCGACGCCTTTGATGGTCAAAAGGGCGGTGTTGTTAAGATGGCAAACCATCGCGATAGCGGCGCTTGTGTTGTCGTAAGCGCGCATGTTCTCTTCTTGGACGAGGAAGTGGTTTTGGACGATGGTTGAGACCTTATTCGGCATGAAATAGAAAGAGGAACCAGAAAGAAGGAAGCCTCTTTGGACGTATCTCGTCGTCATGAGATAAGCGTTCTTCTCAGCGCGGTCATTGATAAGGTTATCGGCGACGAAGAATGGGTCTCTTCCTGGGATTTGGCCATAGACGGCCTCTTTGTTATCGGTGAAATCGATGTCAGCGTAGAAATAACGGTCGGCGATGAATAAATCCCCTTGGCGGAGTTCGTCGCTGAAGCTATAGACCGAGCCGACATTGAAGACCATGTATGGGTCGAACTTCTCGATGATGAGGGTCATGATGATGCCGGCATCAACAAGAGATGGTCCTGTCGCGGCAACGATGCAATCCTCACGGAAAATGCTGCCCTGATAGACTTTGAAGCCTCCGGTCAGGGTCACTTCTTTCGGATTCCCCATCTTCGCTTTGAAATAGAGGATGTCGTCGCTAGTCGTACCGATTATGGCGATCATTTGGCTACCTCCCCTGCTTTCTTCTTCTCGAATGGGTTATTGCTAAGGAATCTCTGGAATTCGAATTCGCCAAGCGGGCGGCTATAGTAATAGCCTTGGACGGCGTCGATGCCAAGTTCCTTGACGATGTTCTTCTGGATCTCGGTTTCCACGCCTTCGGCGATGGTCTTCATGCCTAAGGAATGTGAGATGTCATTGATGCAACGGACAAGGTCGCGGCTCTTCTGGTCAAGCTCAACCTCATCGATGAAGGACTTATCGATCTTAAGGGTGTCGAAAGGAATCTTCTTTAAGGAAGAGAAAGCCGAATAGCCCATACCGAAGTCATCGATTGAGGTATCAAGGTCAAGGGCTTTGATCTTTCTGATCATGGCTGAGACGAAGACGGCGTCTTGAGCGGCCATGGATTCGGTGAGCTCAATCTCAATCCATTTAGGATTGATCTCGTATTTCTCCATCGTTTCCTTATAGAAAGAGAGGATATCTGGCGCAAGAGCGGTTTTTCTGGAAAGGTTGATGGAGACCTTAGGGATACGTTTTCCTTCGGCCTTCCACTTCTTCATGTTCTTGCAGACCTGCTCGAAGACGTATTTATCGACCTCGATGATACGGCCGGATTGCTCAGCGAACGGGATGAAGAGGGATGGAGGGAGAAGACCACGGGATGGGTGGTTCCATCTGACAAGGGCTTCAGCGCCGAAGAAGGTTTCGTCATGAAGGTCGAATTTAGGCTGATAGAAGACTTGGAGCTGCTCTTCGTTGATGGCGTTGCCTAGTTCGCTAGAAAGGGAACGTTCGCCTTCATCATCCATCATGAATTCCTCGCTATAGACGATGACGTCGCTAGAGATACGGGATGAGAGGTTATAGGTGCCGGCGATTTGGGCTTTGCTATAGACGTCTTCGAAAGGCTGGCCATGATGGGCGTGATAGACGCCGCAAAGGATAGCGACATCAGGCATTGTGCCATCTTTCTCGAGGAGATAATTGACTCTTTGGCAGATGGACTGGAGCTCTTCGATGAAAAGGGATTCCTCCCCTCCTTTTTTGATGAGGATCCAACCCTTGGTTGGGGAGAAACCATAAGCGTAGTTCTTATTGTCTTTGCCAACCGCCTCATGTATCGCGGCATATAAAGCGTCGTTGATGATACGCGGTCCTTTTTGGCCATAGATGCTACGGAGTCGGGCGATGTTTCTGACATCGAGGACGGCAAAGAGGGATTCCGCTTTCCTTCTAAGCATCATGTAGCGATAGTTCTGCTTCAAAGCAGATTCATTGAAGATATAGATCTCCTTCGTGAAGTTGTCTTTGGCGATATCTCTATCTATCGCCGACATCGCAAGGACGTTCTGGTAGAGAAGGGAGACGACGATGAGAACGGCGTTGACGATGATGGTGACATAAAGGCTGACGATGAAACCAGGCTTGTAGTAGCCTCTGATCATGATCGTGTAAAGGATGATTGAGGCGATGGTGTTGATGCCTAAAAGGAGATAGATGATATAGGCGTTCCTCTGGTGGGTCTTATAAGAGAAACGGGAAGCGAAAAAGTTAAGTAATCGTCTCATTGCTTTTCTCCTTCCTTAGCGAATTCGGCTAAAATCTTAGCCTTCTCTTCTTGCTTTATCCTTTCAAGCTCCTCCGATTTGGCGAGTTCTTCTTTGGCTTTCTTGAATTCTTCGAGGAAGAGGGCCTTCTGCTCTTGCTTCATGGCTTCCATCTCTTTCTCGATCTCTTTTCTCATCTGGTATTTCTCTTTGAAGATGAGGACGGCTTTCTCGTCGGTTGGATCGATACCGGCGGCAAGCATCTCCGCTTTCATCTCGTCTTCCTCTTTCTTCTTCTCGACGCGGTATCCCTTGATGAAATCAACGACCGTCATGCCTCCGATGATGAGGATTGGGACGAGGATGGCGACTGGGACGAACCAGACGCTTTGGACGGTATGGAGGACGCCTCCGAAGAAGTGGCTATGTGAGATGACGTTGCCAACGTAGTACTTCGATTGGACGGTGTCCCTATATGTTGATTCAACGGCTTTGCCGGTGACTTTGGTGTACCATTCGGCGTTGAGGTTGTCGCCGCAGGTGTAGAAAGTCATCTCGGATTTGCCACTCCAGTTAGGGATGATATGGGTGAGGGTGTGCTCTTTGTCTTCTTTTGAGCGGGTCTGGAAGGATTTGCCTTCTTCGAGCTCTACGGTTTCGCCACCAGTGAACCAGGTAATACCGCTATCGATGGTATATTCGAAGGCAGGAGAGACTTCGAAAGAGCCTTTTTCCCCTGCTTTTGCTGGGGATTCCACGATTTCGATGACACGGTGGGAGACGCAGTATCCGATCGCGTCGCTATAGAAGGCGATGATCTCGCCGGCTTTTACATCGTTAACGTCTTTCTTCTGGATGACGACGCCTTCGCCCGCGTCAAAGGAATCAGGATTCTTCCCTTCCATTGAGTCGGTGAGGACTTCCATGAAGCTATAGCCGAAAAGAGATGGGATGCCATAGTTGTTGTTCTTGGTGATGAACATATCAATCTGAAGTCCCAAAATCAAAACGATGAGGGCACCGAGGATGATGTCCACGATCTTCGAGGCGATTTTTTTCTTCTTCTTTTGCTCTTCCATCTAACTATTTGGCTTTCTTGATGCGGAAAACTTTTTCTTTGCTCTCTGGCTTCTCTTCTTTGGCGTCTTTCTTCACCTTGATGAACTTCGGCGAAGCGGCTTTGTTTTGCTCAGCGTGAGGACTACCGACGAAGGTGATATGTCCGAATGGGTCGGTCTTGATTCCGCCGATATCGAGTGCGTACTTCGAATAACCCCTACGGACGCGGACCACGGTAGGCGTGATCTTCTCGATTTTTTTGCTTGGGGCGATGATGGTCACTGTCTTTCCTCTTTCTTCTTCGGAGCGTTTCTCTTTTTCGACTTCGGCAAGGCGGGCTTTGTTCTTCTCTTCTTCGGCGAGCCTTTCTTCAAGTTCGGCGATTCGTTTGGCTTGGGACTCGTTTTCCTTCTGGAGCGCCTCTAACTGTTCTTTGTCGGCGTTATATTGCTCGAGCGGAACGGTGAAGGTCTGTCCATCGGAGAGGGCTTCTTCGGAGGCTGTCTCAACTGGAGCAGACTCCCCTGCAGCTTCTTCAGCGAGTGGCTCTGGTCCTTCGACGATTGGAGCAGGTCTACCCTTGGCGAGCTCATCGGCGATCGATTCATCAAGAGGAGCGTCTTCTTGCGCCATAGCGAGGATTCTTTCGCGGGCTTCTTTGAGGAGTTCGTTTTCTCTCGCTAAACGGATCTCGGTCTCGATTCTGATTTTTTCTTCGAGCTCACGGAGTTTCTGGGCTTCTTCTTCTTGGCGTTTGGCTTCAGCCGCAGCGCGTTCTTCTTCGAGTTGCTTCTCTTCCGCTTTACGGCGTTCCATCTCGGCGATGATGGCTTCCTGATCCATGAAGTTTCTCTCTTCTTCGGCTTGTTCACGGAGCTCTTTGGCGGTGAGCATCTCGGCGGTCAGGTATTCGTTGTCGCTTTCTTTGAAGGCTTTGACCTCGTCTGGGGTCCAGGCGAAATCCTTCTCTTCTGGCTCTCTTTCTGGGGTGACAAGAAGGGATTCGTGCTCTGGGAACTGGTCGTAGCGGAACTTATGGGAAAGGAAGGTCTCATCCTCAAGAGAAAGCATGACCTTTGGCTCAAAATGCTTGGTCATCGCTTTGGCGGATTCCTTCTCATCCTTGGTTTTGACTTTTCTGTTGTCGATGAGGTGGGTATGGAGGGTGGCCATTGAGGCAGCGGTTAACCCATAGACCTCATTGAAGTAGCTCTCATCGAATTCGCCCTTCTTCTCCTCAATATCGAAGGAGATGCCGAGTTTGGTGTATGAATCGATGAACTTCCAAAGGACCGCGACTTTGTGGTAGTCAGGGTTCTTTAAAAGGAGGTTGGTCATCTGGAGTGGTGAGTGGACACTTTTGGCGTCCTTCATCTCCTCCATGAATGGGGACTTGATATAGAAGTTGACGCGTTCGGAAAGGTTCTTGATACGGGCAAGGAGCATCTTGTTCTTCTCGTATTCGCCTTTATCGTCGGATTCGATGGAGATCTTGATGCGATTATCGACTTCGTAACGGACTCCATCGATCTCGGTCTTTGAGTGGATGAAAAGAACATCGGAGTTACGGGTCTCACCCTTATCCGAGATGAACTGGACACGTTTCTCAACGAAGAAAGTGAGTCGCTGGATGAGAGACATAAGAACGCGGTTCTCATAGATCTGCATATCGACGTCGGAGCCGATTGAGAGAATGCGTTCAGGGACGATCTGGCCTTGCTTGTTGAAGCCATGGATATAACGGGTATGGGACGCTAGATGGCGGATGGAGGTTGAGTTGATACGCTTGGCCTGTCCTGCTAAGACGAGATCCTGCGTCTCCTTGATGAAGGTACGAGGATGGGCGATGATGCGGTCGATCGCGTCAAAGCCGGTGTCGAGCTCGGTGACCCATTTGTCGTCGTAGGTCTTGTTTTCGTGGCGGTTCCTTTGGAAAACACTGTTCTCCCCGGTCTTCTTGATGGCCTCAACGAACGACTTGAAAGGAAGGCTTCCCTTCAAGAGGGAATCCATCTTCTTCATGTAGTCAGCATGAACGCGCGTCAGTTTTGCGGTGTCTTTTTCCTTTTTGGCCATGGTTTAAAAGAGTTT
This sequence comes from Bacilli bacterium, assembly GCA_017540455.1. Classification (GTDB taxonomy): domain Bacteria; phylum Bacillota_I; class Bacilli_A; order RFN20; family CAG-826; genus UBA4951. The sequence goes on from JAFYAZ010000039.1 coordinate 22,643, forward strand.
GCTCGGGGGTTTTTATAGGTTAAAGATTAACCAACGTCCTTGAGGAAGCCGGCGATCTTGGCTTTGGACATCTTGAACTCGGCTTTGCCAAAGAGCTTGGTGAGCTTGGCATCGAGTTCGATTAAGTCATCGCGTAAGTGGGCGATGTTAAGGGATTCGAATTTCTTTAAGATCTTCGTGGCGAAGATGTAGTCAACGCCTTCAAGTTCGGTTCCGCCGGTGGCGACGTAGCATGGGACGAAGGCATTGAGCTGCTTAAGAATACGGTTACCAAAGGCAAGCTTAAAGTGTTGGATGACAAAGTCATCGAGCTCAGTGAACTTCTCTAAGGTCTTTCCGGAGATTGGGAAGTTGCTATTGGCTTCGGCATAAAGCTTCATTAAGTATTCGAATGGGAGAGGGAGACCCTCGGTGAATGGCGCTTCAAAGGCGATACCTTTGTTATCGAAGAAGAGCGACATAGCACGGTCATAGACCTTATCGGTGATGGTGAAGGTCGAGTCATCGTTGTTCGCGGTGCCGATGAACCAGACGTTCTGAGGGATGAGAAGCTTACCATCATGGAGGTGCTTAGGATCGTCTTTCTGCGGGGAAGAGATGAGGTCGATGTTCCAGGCCGATGGGTTAGGCATTTCCATGATGGAAAGGAATTCGGCGAAGTAGTACTCGATACGGGCGATGTTCATCTCATCGAGGACGATGAGGTTGATGTCCTCTCTGAAGGTGGATTCGTAGATGCTTCTTAAGAATTCGGTCTCGGTGAACTTCTTGGTGAAGTCGTTGTAGAAGCCTAAGAGCTCGGAACGGTCACGCCAGGAAGGCTGGACGGAGCAGATGGTGCAGTTGTTCTGGAAGAATTTCCCCAAAGCGTATGGCAAAGAGGTTTTACCTGTACCGGAAATACCTTCGAGAATGATGATCTTGCCGGTTCCCATGGAAGCGAAGAAAGCGCGCATGGCTGGGATGGTGTAATAGAGTTTGAGCTGGGAAGCGGCGTAGTTTCTGAATCTTTCGACGATTTCCTGAAGGGAGATGTCGGTTGCGTCTGCTGGAAGTTCGACATGGGTGGAAATCTCAGCGTATTTCTCGTCGACGGCGATAAGACGAGGGAATCTGACGTCTTTCTCGCCTGGGACCCCTCCTTCTTCCGTTTCTTCGGTTTCTTGAGCGTTAGAAGAGGTGGAAATCTCGCTAGAACCTCCGACAGAGATCGATTCGGATGGGGATAGGCCAAGGGAATCGAGCTGGAGGCCAAGGATTCTGTTCTTTTCTTGGGTGGCGTTATAGAGTTCGATCTGAAGGTTCTGGACTTCTTCGCGGAGTCTTTCGCGATCGATCTCGGTGCGGTAGAACTTGATGTATTTTCTAAGCAGCCAATAGATGAGGAAAACGAGTGCGCCTATCGCTGCGACGAAGAAAATGGCAAAGAGGACGAAGAAGAACCAGCCCCAGAAGCCAAAACCGCTGGCGAAATTGTCGAAAATGATTCCGTACTGGACGAAATCATCTGGGACATCGGCCCACGGGACGGCCCATCTCTGGTTCAGCCATCTGCCGAAATTGGATAATACGGCGACGACCATTTCACGAAGGTAATTGAAATAGTTTTCCATTATTTCTCTCCTCTTTTGATGGTGTTAGTTGTTCGTTGGCGCCACGGTGCGGTGCTCACCCATAAAGGCGATATGCGCATTGAAGGCGGCGTTGATGAGGTCGTTGGAGCATTCTTTGTCCCAACCCTCAAGGTAGATGGTGATGACGAGTCTCTTGACCTCGTTTGGGGCGATGTAGGTCACCCACTTCTTCGTATGAAGAAGCTCGGAAAGGGAATAGGTCTCCTCTTCTTTGATCTTGAGGTTTCCTTCGCTGACCGATTTATCAAGGTTGAGATGCCTGATGCCGGCTTTCGTCTTGCCTCCGACACCTGGTTTGGCGTTGTCGTATTCATGATGTTCGACATCATGGTCCACGGCGTCATCGTAAATCAAATTGGCGTCTTCATTATATTCCCCATACAATACTTCTTCAAAAGAAGAATTGTAATCGATGTATCCGTCATAGAAGCTGACATCGAGGAGGCCGCCTAATTTGGTCTTGCTTCCAGTTTCGACATTCGGCTCATAAATGACATATCCATCTTCCGAGTAGAAGGACACGCGGATGGCGTCTTCAACAGAGTTGAGGGCTTCCACGCTGGTGCCGGTCTGGACAGCGGTGACCTCGTTGCGGGCGTTATTGGCTCTGACGGAGGTGGTTGGGTCGAGATAGACATAGGTTCCAACGTCGCTAGTGAGGAAGATCTCCTGCTGGTAGAAGCCACTTGTGGCCTCGCCGGTCTCACGGTATCCCCTGGCAGAAGGGTATTCGCTAGAGAGGGTCGGGAATCTGTCGTTAAGATAGACGCTGTTATCCTGGAACATCGAGCTCACTGGAGTGAGATAGAATTCGCCGTCATTGGAGATGCTGTCCCCTGCTGCGAACTCGATCATGCCAAGCTCGTTTCTTTCACCGATGCGGATATCGTGGTTGGTTGCTTCAACGTGGATGTTTCCGACGGTGAGGAAGTCAGAGACGCTGAACCAGGCGATCGTGGAGGTGACGAACGCGCTCAAAGTAAGCGAAAAAAGGGCTAAAGCAGCCCAAAGCAGGCTTTGTTGCCTGACGCCGATTTTTTTCACTCTACGTACGCGCGTAAACAAAATCCTCCCTTACTTACTCTGAAATTTCTTCAGAAGCGTTTAACACGCTTCCGGTCGACTCGTCTCTTGCCCAGGACTGGGTGAGGTTTTCGCTCGTGAAGTGCATCGACATCGTCAAAGCGGAACCCACAGGGTTCTCACCCACACAGTCGGCGTCGAAGCCTTCGAGCCAGATGACGACGGTGAAGCGTCGGATCTCACGAGGCATGAGATAGGTCTCATTCTTCATGACGATCATCGCTAACGGATCACTTCCGTCGTCGTTAAGGAAATTCGTGCAATATCCTTTGTTCTCTTCTCTTTTCGCCGTGTATCCGTTGGTGGTCTCAGTGGTTCCGGTGATGAGCTCATTGTTCGAGGCGTTGGTCGAGAATGACTTCGCTCTGCGTGCGTATGTGCCCACCATCTCGTGCTTGAGTTCATTCTCGTCGAAGTGAGAGTCATAGACTCTGACCCTGACGATGTCCTCAATCGAACAGCTGGCATCAACGTTGGATGGTTCGGTGATGGAGGAGAAATCGATGTAGTAGTTTGCTTTTGCCATTTCGCTTGGCGAGGAGTTCCTTAAGTAGAATGTGTACTTGAAAGAATAGTCTTGGGTGTTCTCGACATCGGTCGGAGCGTTCTTGCGGCTTCCGAGGATGACGGATTCATCGGCGACATCGGCATCGACGAAGTCCTCTTCGAGGAGATCGTCCGCGCACATCGGCGTGGTGCACTCATAACCGCCTGCCATCAGGTAAGTGGTTCTGTTTTTAAGATCGGTGCCTGAGGTGCTTGATGTGAGCGAATCACCGATCGAGAGCTCGTTTCTGACTTGCTCAAGTTTGACGGTGAATGAACCGAAGTTACGGCCTAAAAGGGCGATGATGATGAGAACGGTGAGAACGCTGATGGACACGCCTAAAATGATGGCGGCGATACGCCTTCTGCGTCTGCGCTTAAGAAAATCAGGCTCTCTTGGCTCGATCAACTTGACCGCAGAGTCGCTGCCATTATCTAAAGTAACTGTCTCAACAGGCTCTATTTGTTCCAAAACCATAACCTCCTTGAAAAAGGCTCTTAGCTTTGTTTGTTCAAAGCAAAACCAAAGGTTTTATGTAAGAGTATTTTAGTTCAATGATGGCGAAAGAAAAACGGCGCTACTTCTCTCTGCGCCGCCGGGACGAGGCTTTCGCCTACCATCAGAATCACTTTTGTTCCAGGGCACAAGCAGAAGATTCTGGATATTCACGCTCATCGACCCAGTTGCCCACTGAATCTAGAGTACTGAACTCCAGGCAACTGGCTACCACGCATATATTGCGAGGCCCTGTAGCTTTGCGTCGCCATGTTTCCATGGGTTTGCTATACACGCATATAATAGGTAAGGATTTTTACGTTGTCAAGAGGGACGCACTCACTTTTTTTACAATCCTGAAAGCGTTTTCAAATTCTTTAGACAATTTATAGTCATGCGCATCCTTATATTTATATACATACGCGCAAGAAGAGGGTCTTCTGGATCTGAGACCGGTGGTTTTGTAAAGATGAACCCCTACTTCTAGCTGGTTTTGGATTCAGATTTGACTGTTTTGAGAATTTCGTTCTTGAATTGTAAAGTTTTCTATGTTGTGAAAAGTCCACTGCCAATCGAGTATTTTAAACTTTCTTAAAAATTGTTGAGTGTATTGCACTTGCAAAGATTCCAATCGTTATCTAAACTTATGGTGTCCTCAAAAAGGGCTCAAAAACAACTTGCCCGTTGTTCCTTCGAGAGGATGGTCGGACGATCACTCCGACGGTAAAGAAAGAAATCCATCAGAACCCAGACAATTGAAGCTGGGCTTTTCTGCTTATAAGCTTCAAGGAAGGAAATTACGATTATGACCAATAGATCAAAAATGATTCTCGGCTTAGCCTCACTCCTCGGCGTCACCGCTGGTGCCACTGCTGTTTCCGGCTTTGCCTGGTTCGTTACCACCAAGACTGCTGATGTCAGCGTCACCAACATTAAAGTCTTCAATGACAACCCATCCCTCTCTGTCAGACTCGAGAACTTAGAAGGTGTCAAGCTCACTAATGATGCTGCAAACAACTTCGCCCTCAAGGCTGCCAAAGATACAACCAGCGTCGACGAAGAGTGGACTGCTGCTGCTGACCAAACAGACTTCGTTCTCCCAACTAAACCACTTGCCGCTCCAACCGTTACTATTGACGGTGTGGTCGACACCACGCTTCATTCCTATGATGCTGCTAATAAGACGATTCACTTCGATGCTGCTCCTGGTGCCGGCAAGAAAATCCGTGCTACCTACTATGACAAAGCTGCCTTAACCGACGTCAGCTCCTTGAATGGTAAGGATTTCTATGATCCTACCTGGGAAACCGCCAACGAAGGTAAGAAAGCTACCTTAATTGATGACGCGGTTGCGGGCGAGCAGTACATCGCCTTCGATATGGTCTTCAGCGCTCCAACCACCGGAAGCCTCAAGGTCTATCTCAGCCAACCTTCAATCGAGGGCATCGACGAAACGAACAATACTGCTGACGCTGCTGCCGCTTCTGTTGCCCGTGTTGGTTTCTACAACGAAGATACCCACGCGAGTGTCCTTACTCTTTCTAGAAACATCGGCGACCATTACAACAAAGGCATCAGCAAAACCAAAGTTGAAAGTTACGATACCGGTAGCGGCACCGTCAATGCAAACACCGTCGACGGCCACTACACCATCGATCCAAACGTTCTTGACACCTGCACCACTCTTGCCACCCCATGTGCCACCGACTACAGCGTCATGAGCTCAGCTCCAACTTCAGGAACCGACCTTTCTAACAACTTCATCGCTCTTATCGACGGCTCAGACGTTAGACTTCACGTCACCATTTGGCTTGAAGGAACCTCTAACACCACTGATGGAGACTACAGCGCTCCTATCGGCGGAGAAATCAACGTCACCCTCCCAATTGTCGCCTTTGGCGCCTAATCGAGATCGATCACTCGACTTCTCAATTTCTTAATTAAGGAGAAAACAAAAATGACAAAAAAATCAAAGATGATTCTTGGCCTCGCTTCCATGCTTGGCGTCTCAGCCGGTGCTGCCGCTGTTAGCGGCTTCGCCTGGTTCACCACCACCAAAAAAGCCACCGTTGATGTCACTAACATCGGCGTCTACAGCAAGAGCAGCAACCTCAACGTTCAATACACCGCCGCTGTTAAAGGATGTATCGACGATCCTAACGATGCCTCAAGTGTTGGCGATATTAATATCATGGCTAGCGCAGAAAAGACCCAAAACTTCACTGGCGACGGAACCACCACTTCGTTCACCCTTGACTTAGAACCTTATGCAGCTCCAACCGCTACCGTCGATGGGAATACCACTGCCGTCACTTGGACATCCGGAAAAACCATCTCATTCGCATCCGCACCTGGCAACGGCCTCCCTATCGTCGTTACCTACAAGACTCATTCAGTCTTAACAGACGTTTCTTCTGTCGATGGACAAAAGTTCTACAAACCAGTTTGGACTGCCGGAAACGAAGGCTTATATGCCACTTCAATCTTGTCTTCTGCTCTCCCGACACCAACCCTTACCGAAGGTTGGCTCTCCTTCACAATGACTCTTACCGCAAATGGTAGCAGCCCACTTAAAGTATTCCTCAATACCCCAAGCATCACGGCCGCTACTGGTGCTACCACAGAACAACAGGACGCAAATGATGCCGCTGCGGAGATCGCCCGTGTCGCGCTTATCGAAGATGAAACCCACTATTTGGTTTTACAAAATACTAGCGTCGCTACGAACAATCTTGGCATCAACCAAACTTATGTCAACGACAACAGCTTAAAGACTAATGGCTTGTACGATTTGTCAAAACTTGCTGAAGAAGTTGATGAAGACCATTTCGCAATTCCTAACGCTTCCGACAAGAGCAATCTATCTGATGCTCCAGCGGAGAACGCTACGCAGAACTACGTTACTACTGTCCCAGCCGGCGCATCTAAAGTTATCACCGTCGCCATTTGGCTCGAAGGAACAAGCCACATCACCGCTTATACCGCTCCTTCTGGCGGTGGCAGCTATTCTGCCGATCCAGCAAACGGTATCTTCAGTGTGGCTCTCCCACTCATCGCCTTCTAATCAACATCACTAACGATTTAGCCTTCCCTCACGGGAGGGCTTTTTCTTATGCCTTGTTGTGTGACTTCTCTCGGGACTTGTGTGTTCCTACACCCCCACACGAAGAAAAACGCCTCTAGAAACAGGCCATATGAAACGATTGTCTTTTCCTTAAGGAAAATATTCGTTTTCTTTTATGACGAGGCTCTATGAGGCGTTTATGAAGGTGATTTGTGTTTGGGCGTATTTAGGCAAAAGAAAACCGGCCACTTGGACCGGTTAGTTTCTTTGTTGGATGAAGAACTATTTCTCTTCCTCGGATTTCTTGGATTGGTTCCTGATCTCCGCGAGAGCTTCTTCTCTAGCCTGTCTCTTGGCTTCTTCGAGAAGGTCGTTCTTCTCTTGATCGCTGAGCATCGATTCTCTCTTGGTCGCGTACATGATGAGGTAAACACCATCAACGACGAAGATAAGGAAGAGAGGGAGAACAATCGTGCAAGCGAAGAGGATTGAGTTGTTCTGAAGGGTGCCGATGAATGGACCGTTGAGATCAAGGTTCTTCTGCTGGTTCGCATTAGGATCGATCGTGACCATGACCCAGATCGAGACGATGAGACAGAAGATAATCACACACACCTCGATTGCGGCGATGATGATAAGAGCTTTTTTGCTGAGAGGTTTATTCATAAAACATTCCTTAAATCGACCCAAAAGGTCGGTGAATGGGCTTTTTTATAAGTTAATACTAGACCATATGTATTAAAATCGCAAATATTTACGCATCTGAGCATATCATTAGGCTTATTTGGACACTCTACATATAATGGTGGTGTTCCTTAGGGATGACGATATGAAAGACGATAACAAAAAGAGAAAGTGCTGCTGCCACACCTACTATATCGAAGGCGAGCCTTTCCTATGCTGCGAAGACGAAGAGATCAAGCCAAAGAAGAAGGCTTCTAGGAAGAAAAGCTGCCCGGCCAAATAAAAGACCGGGTTTTCTTTTTCCCGGTCGTTATTTGTTGAGGACGTTCTTCTTGATGGCCTCGAAGGTTTCTTCGGAGAGGTCGTGCTCGACTTTGCAAGCGTCTCGGAGGGCCACTTTCTCATCAACACCAAGCTTGATGAAGATCTGACTGAGGATCTTATGCCTCTCATACATCTTCTCAGCAATCTCTAGTCCTTTAGGGGTGAGATAGAGCTGTTGCTTTGGTCCTAGTTCGACGAATCCCCCTTGCTCAAGCTTCTTCATGGCGATCGAGACACTAGGCTTGCTATAGGAAAAAGACTTGGCGATATCGACTGCCCTTACTTCTTTGTCTCCCCTCTCTTCTTGGAGGATGAGGATTCGCTCAAGATAATCTTCAGCGGATTCATGGGTGACAGGCATGCTTTTATTCCTCTTTTTCTAGGTATTAGTTTGGGTTTTGGGGATACCTTTGTCAAGGTAAGACGGATTTGGAAAGATGGGGTTTTGTGGGTGAAATATGAAAAAATACCCTGCAAAACAAGGTATTTCATTCAAAAAGAACAAAGATGCGACGTATCTCAGAGATACACACAATCGCAACCCTCTGGCACAACAAGATGGGAGTTTCCCTCTTCGTCGAGATAGTACTCATCGCACACAAAGTCCATCACCCTTTTAATAGGGAGCAAGTAGAAAACCGTTTTTTCCGGCACATAGTATTTGAAGTCATAATCGTACTTGTCATCAAGGTCGAATAGATTCGTGCCAGTTCTTGTTCTTTCATAGACGAAACGATATTGATTGGTGAAGTATAGGGCGAATGTGCCACGATAATGGAACTGGTAGTATTTTCTATGGTCGCTCTCGTTCTTTAACGTGACGCTCTTTTGCTCTTCAGCGTAGGAAACTTCCGTTCCTGCTACCCATTTCAGATCGCTGTAGAGACCATTTGACACCACAGTGGAAGATTCGGGTCCAGCTACGCCCCATGTTTTAAAATCCGCAAGGCTGTTGCCGGTACCGAGGCTGATGCCAAGCCTTTCGAATTCTGATTCTGCGATTTTATTGACGCGGTCAATCACGTCAGCGGTGTTCTCGGTTGAAACGGGCCTACTAGGCACCGTTAAAGTGACTGTGGTGTCGCTATTTGGAGGCAAGCTAAGGATGCTGCTATCTTCCACAGGAAGGCTGACATACTTCGCGAATTTGTATGTAAAGGTCTTTTTGTCGGTGAGCCATTCGGTGAGTGGTTCCTGCCAATACACCCAGTTGGAAAGGTAGGTTACGCGTTCCTTGTCATAATGAGCCGTTTCAACGCTTATGACGTCGCCGAAAATCTCATTGGTCGAACGCGCAAATTCAATGAGCGAGTTGCCTTTTCCGACGATATCGAAATCATTGCAGACGTCATCGGCATAGATGACGTTAGGTCCGTCCACAAACGGAGCGGATGGATCATAATAATCCGAATCCTCTATTAGAGACCGAGACTCAGGAGCTGTGCACGAAGCAAGGGAAATGAGCGCAATAACGTTGATTATCTTTTTGGCTAAACGATTCTTTTTGGCTTTCATACGATTACCCCTTTCGCAAACGGTGAGATTATAGAATTTTTCGCGCGAAATAATCAAGCCGTTTAATAGGCTTTTTTTCGAGTTTGATTGTTTGCGGTATCAAATAAAAAATACCCTGCAAAACCAAGGTATTTTATTCTTTATCTTCTTCTGCCTTTTCCTCAACGGGGGGCTCAGGTTTGACGTAGTTCTTTGGGCGTTCCATGAGGAAGATGAAGGTCAGGGTCGTGGCCTCGTATTTCCACATCTTGAGGGTCCAGCCTTCTTTGAAATACTCATTGGCCTCCTTTAGGGCTCCAGCGTATTCCCTATTTCTGATGAAATAGTAATCGTATTCGTTTTTCTTCTTCTTGTTCATAAATCGATTTCCATTAAGACCGGGCAATGGTCGCTTCCTTTGATGTCAGAAAGGATCTTTGATTCCCTGACTTTGTTTTTGAGGGACTCACTCACGATGAAGTAGTCGATTCTCCAACCGATGTTCTTCTCTCTTGAGTTGAAACGGTATGACCACCAGGAATATTCGACATCCGTCGGATGAAGATACCTGAAGGTATCGACATATCCTTTGGAGAGGAGATTGCTGAACATGCTTCTCTCCTCATCGGTGAAGCCAGGGTTATGGTGATTGGAATCAGGGTTTTTTAAGTCGATCTCATTATGGGCGACATTGAGGTCCCCTGTATAGACGACAGGTTTCTTTTTCTCGAGTTCGGCAAAGTATTCGACGAGATCATGTTCATACTCGGTTCTGAATGGGAGGCGTTTCAGCTCTTCTCCGGAGTTAGGGACGTACGCGCCTACAAAGTAGAAGTCTTCGAATTCAAGGGTGATGACCCTTCCTTCTTCGTCGTATTTGTTATTGAGGAGGCCATAATGAACGCTTAAAGGTTCCTTCTTGGAGTAGATGGCTACCCCACTGTAACCCTTACGGACTTGGGAGGTTCTTTGATACGCGAAATATCCTTCAGGAAGGAAAGGGAATTCCTCTTTTGGGTTATCGGTGTATTTGGTTTCCTCGATGACGAAGATATCCGCGTCGAGTTTGTTGAAATCAGAGACAAAATCCTTTTTGAGGATGGCTCTAAGTCCATTGACGTTGAATGAAACGAATCTCATATAAGGAGATTATAGCATCTCAGGCATATCTAAGAACATACGATGCGAGTTCTTAATCCATAAGGCATGCGATCGGTATGACATAGACACCATCTTCTCGCTTCATGCCGTATTTTGTGCCAGTGATAACAATCTTCAAATCGGGGAGCCTCAATGGAGTTTGTTCTTCATTCTTATTGTGTTCCTTGATGAGTCTTTCTATTTCGAGCAAGTGCGCGGCGGCATCGTCAACCTCATTGTTTCCGAGTTTAAACTCCAAAAGAGCAAATCTACCATCTTTGAGATGCAACACACCATCAGCTTCCAAGCCATATCTGTCATGATAGTAAGACATTGAACCGTTCATTTTGCTTGAGTAAATCTTCAAATCCCTTATGCACAAAGACTCAAACAAAAAGCCGAGCGTCTTAAAATCCGTATTGAAGAACGACGGATTGACACCTAAAGCCGCGACCGCTATTGATGGATCGACTAAATTTCGCTTATTGCTGGCCCTAATAGCCTCTCTAGACCTTATTGCAGGACACCATGCTGGGACATCTTCGACTATGTATAGTTTTTCTAAGGCTTGAACGTAATCCAAGAAAGTCGGTTTGCTCATTGCTGTTGTTGATATAACGTCGCCATAAATCGTTTTCGTTTCTGCCATGGTACAGATGTTTCTGGCGTATGATCGAAGGATTTTTTCTGCCCACAAAGGATTGCGAGAAGTACCATCTATTCTCGAAATGTCCCTATGACATGTTTGGTAAAAAATATCTTCTGCTATGGCTAATTTGGCTTTCTTGGTTTTGTTCTTCAAGCTTCTTGGCCAGCCGCCTCGACAAATCGCAAAGACCAAGTCATCGAAAGAAAGCTTGGATTCAACAAATTCGAAATCTTTTCCGTCAAAGAGATCCATAAGCGAGATGTCTCCTGTAGACTCTCCGCTTTCGTACAAACTCATAGGATACATTTTTAACGTTGATATTCTGGCCGTGCCGGTATGAGGTGTTTCGACATCGTTAGAGGAAGAACCGGTCAAAATATAAAGACCATTCTCATCGTTTCTATCATCAACGCTTTTTCTTATGGCCCCCCATATTTTGGGTGCATCTTGCCATTCGTCAAAGAGGCGAGGGTTATCGCCGATCAACAACTTTGAAGGCATGATATTCGCCGTTGCTAAATACCCATCTCGCAAATCTTCGTCTTGGAATTCGATGACGCTTCCAGCTTTTTCCTTGGCGGTGGTCGTCTTTCCGCAACCTTTTGGCCCCACGATCAAAGTCGCACCAAAAGCATCCAATTTGAATTGGAGTAAATCGTCAGCAATCCTCTTTTTGTAGTCTTTAATTTTCATTGGAAGGCCTCAAATTAATATTAGGTAAAAACGCCACAAAAATCAACCATATTTTACATTTGTGCGGTGTTACGTTTTATGTTTGTGTTGTATTCCGCTTTACGTTTGTGCTGTTATACACTTTACAGATTCACAAGAATTCCAAAATGATACTATCCCCTTGTTCCCTAAGGGAACCTAATAAGTCTATAATTATGTGATGAGTTTCGTCCCGCTTCATATCTATACAGGGTTTTCTTATCTTAAGAGCGCTTTGCCTGCCCAAAGGGTGCCTCTTTTGGCGAAGAAATATGGATTCGCCAAGGCCGGCATCACCGATGATGGATCGCTTTCCGGATTCGCGCCTTTTGAACGCGCGTGCAAGGATGCGGGCGTCACACCTGTCTACGGCATGGACGCGACCATTGAGGAAGGAACTTTCACCCTCTTCGTTGAGAATGAGGCGGGTTACAGAAATCTCCTTCATCTGACGAAGCTCGCTAGCGAAAAGAAACTGACTTTCTCTCACCTCAAAGAGAGGTCAACTGGTCTCGCTCTCGTCTATACGATGGACCCACTCCTCTTTGAGAACCGTTACCAGGCTTCTAGTGATGAACTCGCTTTAAAGATTGCTGAATACACAAAACCATTTGGCCATGCCTATCTTGGTCTTCCATATCTCCCCCACGACCCAAAGATCGTTAATGACCTCCGTTCTTTCGCGGCCGCTCATTCATTTGAGGTCGTCGCTTTCCCTAAGATTCTCTATGAAAAGCCTGAGGATGCGATCGCTTTAGAGATCCTTCACGCGATTGCTGAGAAGACCAACCTCGAGGAGAAAGAGAAGAAAGGCGACGAATGCTTCAGGAAGGAGGAAGACCTTTCGAAGTATTACACCCTCGAGGAGATGAAACGCACTGAAACGATTGCTTCGTTACAAAGTGAATTCAAGCTCATCACCAAAAGAGGCGGTCTCCTTAAGTTCCATAATGACCTAGGCTTATCTAGCCCTGAATATCTCACCAAACTCGCCTTCGACGGATTAAAAGAGAAGGGATTTGCTGAGAATAATGACTACATTAAGCGTCTCAATTACGAATTGGACGTCATCATCAAGATGGGGTATGCAGACTACTTCCTCATCGTTGCCGATTACGTCAATTGGGCGATCACCCATGGCGTCTCCGTTGGCCCTGGCCGTGGATCAGGCGCCGGTTCACTTGTCTCTTATTGTTTGGGCATCGTTACCGTTGACCCAATCAAATACGGGCTCCTCTTTGAGCGTTTCCTCAATCCTGAGCGTATCTCCCTCCCTGATATCGACTGCGACTTCGCCGATGATAGGCGTGACCTTGTCGTCAGATACATCCAAAACAAATATGGCGAAGACCATGTCGGTTATGTTTTGACCACCCAGAATATCAAAGCCCAACAGGCCTTAAGGGATATCGGAAGGGTTTATCAGTATAGGCAAAACGAGATTGAGCTCATGTGCTCCAGCATCGTCGACCCTCGTCTCTCTTTGAGAGAGAACTACAAACGTAGCCCTAAGCTCAAAGAGCTAGTCGATTCTGACAAATACTTCCTCACCTACATCTCTCTTGCTGCGAAGATCGAAGGCATCCCAAGGCAAGCGGGCCTCCATGCCGCAGGCATCGTCGTCAATGACAAACCGTTAGAAGAATGCCTCCCGGTCATGATGGAAGAGAATATCGGTTCTGTCGCTTGCTTAGAGAAAGATTACCTCGAAGATCAAGGCTTCCTTAAGATGGACATCCTTGGACTTACTAACCTCACGATCATCGACCAAGTCATCGCGATGGTCAAAAAGAACGAAGGGATTGACCTCAATTACAGAGAACTCCCTTATGACGACGCGGAATCCATCAAGATCATCGCCGAGAACAAAACGATGGGTCTTTTCCAGCTTGAATCCGCGGGCATGAAGAAAGCGATCAGGGTTGTTCAGCCTTCATCATTCAACGATGTCGCTGCCCTTCTCGCCTTATTTAGACCAGGCCCAATGGATTCGATCGCGACATACGCGAGAAGAAAGCATGGCCAAGAGAAGGTTCAGTACCTCGCTCCTGAACTTGAAGAAATCCTCAAAGAGACATACGGCATCATCGTCTACCAAGAGCAGATCATGAGAATCGTCCGTGAAATGGCGGGATTCTCTTATGGCCAGGCTGATATGTTTAGACGCGCCATCTCGAAGAAAGACATGGCCAAACTCGAAGCTCAGAAAGGCCTATTCATCAAAGGCTGCTTATCTAATGGAAAGAGCCAGGCTTTGAGCGAGAAGGTCTTTGACCTTATCTTCAGGTTTGCCAACTACGGATTCAACAAAGCCCACGCCTTCTCATATGCGGTCATCACCTGTCAGATGGCTTATCTCAAGAAGCATTATCCTCGTGAGTTCTATTGCGCGATTCTTGCAAGCCAAGACCCTGCCACCACCAAATTCAAAGACACATTAAGCGAGGTGAAAGCCTTAGGGCTTCATCTTGCCGTTCCTGATATCAATAGAAGCGAAGAATCCTTCGTCATCGAAGGAAAGGCTATCAGATTCCCTCTATCCTCCATCAAAGGACTTGGAGGACAGATCGTTGGGGCCATCCTTGATGAAAGAAGGGCGAACGGCCCATATGAGGACATCTTCGACTTCGCGGCGAGAAACAAGAAGAACGGACTTAATCTCCCAACCCTTGTGAAGCTCATCGATGCAGGCGCTTTAGATACCTTGTACCCAAGCAGAGCCTCTCTTAGAGCGGCTTCTTCCCCTGCCATGAATTACAGCGAACTCATGTATGGCGACGATGGCCAGCAAATCCTTCTTAACATTGGGGTTTCTAAACCTGCGATGGAAAAGAGGGAAGACGATCAGATGACCAACTTGGCCGCTGAATATGAAGCCCTTGGCATCATGGTGAGCGGTTCCCGTTTATCCTTCATCGAAGACAAACTAAAGGCCGCAAAAGTGGCTCCTTTATCAGAAATCCCCAACAAAACCGGCTCATTCTTGACCGCAGGCATCATCAAATCAGCGAGATCAATCACCACGAAGACCGGGAAGAAGATGGCCTTCATGGAACTCTATGACGACCTTAGCGAGGCTTCCTTCATCCTCTTTGATGAGGTCTTCAATCAGAACTTCCCATTGCTTAAAACAGACAACATCATCCTTGTGAGAGCCCACAAGGAAACCAGAAGATATAACAATAACGGCGAAGAGTCATATGTCGTCGAAGAGGTTAGCAGCGTAGGAGACTAGTTATGAAAGAAATCAAGATCATCGATGGAAATTCCCTCTTGTTCAGGGCCTACTACGCGACCGCTTACCCAGGCGCGCCTCTGATGTCGACCAAGACTGGCATTCCAACCAATGCCGTATTCGCTTTTTCGAACATGCTCGCCAAATTCCTCTTCTCCCTCAAAGAGGGTGACAGCATCTTCATCGGCTTCGACAAAGATGGAGACACTTTCAGAAAGCAGGAGTTTGAAGCATACAAAGCCAACAGAAAACCTTGCCCTCCTGACTTAATCAAACAGTTCCCTATCTCTAGAGAGCTATGCAAAGTCCTCAATATCGTCTGCTACGAAGAGCATGGCATTGAGGCCGACGATATCTGCGGCACCGTCGCCAAGATGGCATCCAAAGCCGGAATGAAAGTCACCGTCTATACGAGTGACAAAGACTATCTCCAGCTTATCGACAAGAACATTTCCATCTCCTTACTCCGTAAAGGATTGAGTGATATGGATTTGGTAACTGAAGCGAATATGGTTGAGAAATTTGGCTTCTCCCCTCTTCAGATCATCGATTACAAAGGCCTTAGAGGCGACGCATCAGACAACCTCCCTGGCATTCCAGGCGTTGGCGAGATCACTGCCGTCAAACTCATCCAGGAATACGGATCATTCGAGAAGATCATCGAGGCCGCCCCTACTATGAAAGGCAAGATCGGCCAGAAGATCATCGAAGGCGCAGAGCAAGGCAGGATGTGCTATGAGTTAGCCACCATCAAGACCGATGCCAAACTTCCATTCCAGTTATCCGACTTCGTCTATCAGGGATATGACGCCCAAGAAGTCATGGATTTCGCCCGCAAATACGAATTAAAACAATTCCCATCAAGACTCCCGGCCAGTCAAAAGAAAGGCGAACAGACGAAGAGAGAGATTTCCTCTGAGATCGTCTCTTCCTTCAAAGGGATTGAGCTTGGTGAGAATATCGGCGTCGCTTTAGATATCGACTTTGATGAATATCATGGAGCGGAACTTAATGGCCTTTCCATCTCCACCAAAGAGAAAGCGTACTACATCTCCGAAGAGAATCTCATCAAAGATGAAGCCTTGAAGAAGATCCTTGAAGACGAATCCATCAAGAAGAACGTCTATGATGCGAAAGCCTCCATCTATGCGCTTAAGAGAGTTGGCATTGAGCTCAAAGGCATCAAGAACGATATATTGTTGGCCGCCTACCTCTTAGACAGCTCCACTTCATCCAATCCGATGATCGTATATGGCTCCTTTGGCGTCGCTCTTGATGATACGAAAGATGAGGTGTCTTTGCTCTCGTCAGCTAGACCTAACCTCACCATCCAGATGGCCTACTATTCCCTCTATCTCGAAGAGAAGATGATCAGCGGCCTTACCGAGGTTGGGGCGATTGACCTATATCGCAATATCGAATTGCCTCTTTCCATCGTTCTAAGTGACATGGAATATGAAGGCTTCCCTCTCAAACTCGATGACTTATATGCCTATGGCAAAGAATTCGAAAGGAAGAGAGACGCCGCGAAAGATGAGCTCACCAAATTAGCGGGCGAACCATTCAACCCTAATTCCTCAAAGCAGGTCGCTTTCATCCTTTATGAGAAGCTTGGGCTTCCCGACAGAAAGAAAGGGAGCACCGATGTCGATGCCCTTAATGATTTGCTTGGCATCCATCCAATCATTGAGAAGCTTCTTGAATACAGGAAGTATGCGAAGCTCATGTCGACATACATCAATGGACTTGCCCCACACGTCAAAAACGACGGCAAAATCCACACGTATTTCAATCAAGCCCAGACAACGACAGGTCGTTTATCCTCCTCTTCCCCTAACCTCCAGAATATCAGCGCCCGCGACGAAGAAGGCAAGATGATCAGAAAGGCCTTCTACTATGATGACCCTGATATCTCTTTGCTCTCTTTGGACTATGGGCAAATTGAGTTAAGAATCCTCGCTGCCCTTTCTGGATGCGAGACATATATCAACGTCTTCCAAGAAGGGCACGATGTCCACACCGAGACCGCGAAGAGGATCTTCCATACCGAAGAGGTCACCCCTCTTATGAGAAGACGTGCGAAAGCGGTCAACTTTGCTATCATCTACGGCACGACCGTCTTTGGACTTGCACAGCAGATCGGTTGTTCAAACAAAGAAGCCCAGGACATCATCCGTTCCTTCTATCTCGCCTATCCTGAGATCAGGGAATACCTCAATTCCATCATCGAGGAATGCGAGACCAAAGGATACGTTAAGACGATGTTCGGAAGAAAGAGATATCTCCGCGATATCAATAACCCTTCCTATATGGTGAGGGAGGCCGCTAAGCGAGCGGCTTTGAACGCTCCAGTCCAAGGGACTGCCGCTGACCTCATCAAGAACGCGATGGTCAAGATCTATGACTTCCTTAACAAGGGAGGTTACAAGACCAAGATGGTTCTTCAGATCCATGACGAACTCATCTTTGCCGTACCGAAAGAAGAGATGAACAAGATCGAACCAGAGATCGAAAGAATCATGACCGAATCCGTCGATCTCAAAGTCAAACTAACCGTTGAGAAAGGAATCGGCCATACTTGGTATGACGCGAAGGACTAAAGATGCCTGAGTTACCTGAGGTTGAAACAGTCGTTAGGATTCTTAATGGCTTCGTCCCAAAGAAGGCCATCAAGGATATCCGCATCTTCCACGAGAAGTCGGTTTTGACGCCTGCTTCTACTTTTAAGGCCGCTTTGATCGGCGAGACCTTCCTTCCTTGCACAAGGATTGGGAAGTTCATCATCTTCCACTTAACGAATGAAAAAGTCGTCATCTCCCATCTTAGGATGGAAGGGAAATACTTTGAGGGTGAGGCAGGTCAAAAGCCTGAGAAACATGACACCCTCATCTATGACTTCACGGACGGAACTTCACTTCGTTTCAATGACGTCAGGAAGTTTGGCATCGTTGAGCTTAAGAGTGAGTCCGACTACAAGACCACCCTACCTATCTCGAAGTTAGGAAAAGAGCCTTGGGACCTTGAAGCGAAAGATCTTCATGAGTCCTTTAAGAAGATATCCGGTCCGGTGAAGAACGCTTTACTCGATCAGACGATTATCCTTGGACTAGGCAATATCTACGCGGATGAGGTGCTTTTTGCCAGCAAAATCAACCCAAAATCCCCTGCAAAAACCCTCTCAATTGCAGAATGTGGCCGAATCGTCGAGGAATCTAGAAGGATTCTTTCAGAGGCTATTAAGCAAGGCGGAAGCACGATAAGAAGCTATCACCCGAAAGAGGGTATGAGCGGAAACATGCAAAACGAACTCCACGCCTATGGCCACGAAGGAATGAAATGTGACCGTTGCGGCATGATCATGAGAAAGATAACTCTAGGAGGCAGAGGAACGACCTATTGCCCGAAGTGTCAGCCTCTTAAAGGCAAGCCTTTCATTGTTGGAGTGACTGGTCCTATCGGTTCAGGGAAATCTTCTGTATCTGCTTACCTTAAAGACAAAGGTTTCAAAGTCTTATCCGCGGATGATATCGTCCACTCCTTATATAAGGAAGACGAAGTGAAAGACCATCTCCGTAAGAAGTTCGGAGAAAACCTATTCAAGGAAGGAGAAATCAATAAGGGTGAGCTCCTTTCCTTATTAGCAAACCCAAAAACAAGGAAGTCTTTTGAAGAATATGTCCACTCGAAAGTCTACGAAAGGATGTATTCGGAAATCGATTCAGGCAAATACAAGAAAGTGGTCGTCGATGTCCCTCTCCTCATCGGAGGGCCTTTGGAGAAAGACTCTGACCTCATCGTCTTGATCACCGCTTCAAAAGAAGTCAGGGAGCAAAGGCTCATCAAGAGAAACGTCGACCCAAAGAAATACTTAGACCTCAATGATTCTTTCCCTCTCAGGAAAGCGAAAAAAGCCGCCTCAATCACTCTTGACGGAAGCGGCTCTTTGAAAGACTTATACAAACAACTAGATCACTTCGACCTCTTTTGAGCGAAGGTCTCTAACCCCGCTTCAAGAATAACGACTTTGTCGATATTCTTTTCGATGAGCTTGCTGACTCTTGAGCCTTCGATGTAGCTCTTATGAAGGCTATAGAGCTGCTTGATCTCATCTAGGGTGTATTGGCTGGTGAAATAGGTTCTTAAGCCTGCCCTGCTTCTTTCGGCCAAAAGAGGGAGGACGATTTGGTCACGGATGTATTCGGATTTGAATTCGTTGCCAAAGTCATCGATGACCATGGTTCCGCATCCTTCTAAAGAGGCCATGATCTTATCGAATTCCTGGCGGTTCTTGATGGCAAGGGCTTTGAGTTCGTCGAAACGTTTCGCTCCATTGATGAAGCAGACGCTTTCACCATCGGCGGCTAAACCATTAAGGACGGCAGCCAAATAATATGATTTGCCGCATCCTGAATCGCCTTTGACGAAAACCCATGGTTTTGTGCATGTTTTTGTGAAGGTCTTTGCTAAAGCGGTCCTGAGTTTCTTATATCTTTCGCCTTTGATGGATTTGCCATTTAGGTCTTTCCAGCTCTCTGGGAAGTCCTTATAGATGTAATTCTTCTCAAGGGCTTCTTTTCTCTTTGTCTCTTCACTTGGCCCAAGGGTGTAGGAAAGCTTGCCAGAGTCATCGATGCAAAGTTTCATCGTGAGACCTGGGTATGGGGCTTCGAGTTCTTTCTTTGGGTCTTCTTCCGCGTCTCTTTGGTCGAGATATGTCGCAAGAAGAGGGAGATATTTGTCGATCTCGGAATCATCGATATCGAGAGCGTGGAGCTCGTTCATAAGACGGCGGTCGTTAAGGATCTCGTCGTGGAGGCTATTTTCTTTGTTAGAAGCGCCTTTTATTTCTTTCGTGTCTTTCACAAACGTTTCCATATCTTTACTTCCTGCCTCTATTCTTCATAAGCGCTTCAAATTCTTCTTCGTCGATCTCTTCTTCCTCGACTTCATCCACCACTTCGGATGGCTTTTCTTCTTTGACTGGTTTCTCGACCGGTTTTGGTTCTGACTTCTTGCCGTTACGCTTGGCATGGCTACCTAAGAAGTTAAGGGCATCGAGAGCGTTCGTGATGCCTGCTCTGACGAGGGAAGCGCCTAACTTCGTTACGTAAGCGCCAGAGAGCGCGTTCTCTTGCACGCCTAATACGTAGAAGATGAGGGCGTTAGCGACATTCTCAGGGACACCCATCTCAACGACGAGGGTGTTGATGAGTTTGACATCGCTTGGGGCTGGCTTATTGCCACGCTGGAGCTTGGTGAGGAACTGGAGGGTGGACATGTTGTCCATCATGCGGATGACCTTTGCCGTTGGAGCGTCGCCATGGATCTCACTATTAGTGGACTTGATGTGCTCCTTATGGAGATAGTCGTATTTGGCGTTTTGGATGGCGAGCTCACTAAGATGATCGAAGTCGATTCTCTTGCCGATGACGTTTCTTGGGCGATATGAATCGGAGACGAATGAGGCCATCGCGCTTTCTTCGTAAGAATAGAGAGCGGAGATTCTGGCGATTCGCATCGATTCCTCTTTAGTGATGTAGGCTGGCTTGATTGTTGGGTTGAGTTCAATGAGAGCAGACATGAAGGCGTTGTTGTCAAAGCCAAGCTGCAAGCTTCCGAATTTCCTCTCGCCGGTCTTTGGGCCGCTTTGGATGATGGAGGCATTGCCAACATTGAGATGGAAGACGTCGACGAACCGCTCACTGACGTTCTCAAAGCCTTCTTCGATGGTGCTTGTTTCATACTTCTTGGCGATCGCTTTGCAACCGTCTTCGCTAAGGAAGCTTCTTAAGGTGCCATATAAGAGCTCATTGCTGAAGAACTGGGCTGGGGTTCTTGGAGCCATGATTGAATAGAGATATAAGTGCTTTTTGCCAAGGATTTTGTGGTAAGTAGCCACTAAAC
Organism: Bacilli bacterium; assembly: GCA_017540455.1. Lineage (GTDB taxonomy): Bacteria > Bacillota_I > Bacilli_A > RFN20 > CAG-826 > UBA4951. The sequence continues at coordinate 43,607 of JAFYAZ010000039.1, forward strand.
CGACGGCTTCTAGATATGAGAGGGCGTTCTCGAGTTCGCCGCTTGATAGGCGGTACTTGCTTAGGAACTCAGAGAGAGGTTTTTGCTCCCCTCCTTTTTCGGCGATGAAAGCAAAATAGACACTCACGTTCTTGATGCCGATTATCGGGGCATAAAGATCGAGAGCGTACTCATAATCGTTGCTTGAGATAAGGCTTGTTTTCCGTATCTCAAAGATATCACTTGGGGATAATGTCGCTTTCATGGTGCCTAATCTTAGCATTTTCTTTGTTGTCGAAAAAGGGCTTTTACTCGATTATTCCTTACTTTTTGGGACTTTTCCACATAGAGGGAATTCCGCCAAATCCACACACTGACGGAAGAATGCCATCTTTGTCACAAAAGGAAATTGAGTTATCCACATTTTTATCCTCATTCTTTCGGTAGATTGTCCCCTACCTTTTATATAGATAAAAAATCTTCAAATTTGGCCCCTAAAAAATCCTAACTATCCAGAAATATATGTAATATAATCGTTGTGATTTGGAGTTTTGATAATGATCAAAAAAATCGGAATACTTACATCTGGTGGCGACGCTCCAGGCATGAATGCCGCGATCAGAGCTGTTGTTAGGGCAGGTTTATCCCAAGGACTCGAGGTCTATGGAATCTTTGACGGATACCGTGGTCTAGTCGATGGGGACATCGTCAGAATGGACCGTTCCTCTGTCTCTGACATCGTTAATAGAGGCGGAACTATTTTAAGAACCGCCCGTTTACCAGAATTCAAAGAGGAGAGCGTCCGTCAGAAAGCGGTCGACATCCTTAAGTCCAAAGGCATCGAAGCCCTCGTCGTCATTGGCGGTGACGGTTCCTTTATCGGTGCGAAAAAACTCACCGAGATGGGCATCAACTGCATCGGCCTCCCAGGCACGATCGACAACGACATCGCCTGCAGCGATTACACGATCGGATTCGACACCGCGATGAACACCGATATCGAGTGCATCGATAAGATCCGTGACACCACCGAATCCCACTCCCGCTGCTCCATCATCGAAGTCATGGGCAACCACTGTGGCGACCTTGCCTTGTTCTGCGGCCTTGCCGAAGGTGCTGAGATGATCCTCACCCCTGACCACCCAATCCCAGAAGAGGAAGTCTTCGCGACATTAAGAAAGATGAGAGAGGAAGATCCGCACAAACGTGCGATCATCATCGTCTCTGAAAAACTCTATCCAGATATCCACGCGTTTGGTAAGCGCATCCAGGAACAGACCGGATTCGATACCCGCGTCAACGTCCTTGGCCACGTCCAAAGAGGTGGCGCCCCTAGCGCATTCGACCGTGTTCTTGCCGCCCGTATGGGAAGCTACGCCGTCGATTGTCTCCTCGAAGGCAAAGGCGGACGCTGCGTCGGACTCGTCAGCAATAAAATCGTCGACTATGACATCATCGAGGCCCTTGCCCTTCCGCGTGACAAACACATCTCAATGCTTCGTATCGTCGATCTCTTGAAATAAAAGACAAAGGGGATGCCAGTCATCTCCTTTTTTGGTTGTTTGACTTTGTCTACTGATTATTTGTATATTGGATTCCGTATGGACAAAATCTTAGCGAAGGCTGGAATAACTACTCAATAGAAACTGGCAACGCTACAATGATAGCCTAATCGATCATCTATGCTCGAAACAAAAAACCTTGGCAAAACATACCTAAACAAAGGAAAAACCACCGCTGCCCTGAAGAATATTTCGCTTTCGTTTCCTTCAACATCACTTATTGTTTTGTCTGGGCAGAGCGGCTCCGGAAAGACAACGCTTTTAAACATTCTTGGAGGGATGGATTCTCCTACAGAAGGGACCTTTTCTTTTGAAGGACTTGAAATCGAAAGAAAAACCGTCGACTCTTTCAGAAAAAACAGCATTGGCTTTGTCTTTCAGGATTACAACCTAATCGAAGATGCTTCGATAAGAGGCAACCTTAATATGGCTTTCGAAATCAACGGAAGAAAGCCAGATGAAAAACTGATCGCCCATTATTTGAAACTCGTTCGTTTGCCTGACGAAAACGAAAGTCTTGAAGAGTTGTTAATAAAAAAGCCTAATGAACTATCTGGAGGACAAAGGCAAAGGGTCGCTATAGCTCGTGCTTTAATCAAAGAGCCTTCAGTTTTGTTGTTGGATGAGCCAACCGGTTCCTTAGACAAGGATAATTCGATCAGTCTCATCAAAGTGCTCAAAGATATTTCTAAAAACCGGCTTGTTCTGCTGTCGACTCACGACATGGACGTTGCAAGACCATACGCTGATCGCATTATCTCTCTCAAAAACGGGGAGGTCATCGACGACAAAACTATTATCAGTCCAAACGAAACAGAACCCAATCAAGATGATAAGCGAAAGGGCTCCACTTGGTATTCCTTGCTTTGTTCTTTGAAAACCGCGTTCAGAGGAATGTTAAAGAACCCCATTCGTCTTATCAGTTCAATTATCCTTTCTTCATTGGCTTGCGGAGGACTTGGGGTCGCCTTGTCCCTGAACACCGCAGACGAAGGAAAGATTAGCATCCGAACCCAATACGAACAAAGCGATAAAAAGTTTTTCTTCGTGGGTTCCCTGTCAGAGAAGCTGGAAAACGGGGAGGCGAAAAAACGCGAATGCAGTTTTTCTAAGGAACAGAGAGAGAAACTGACGGCGTTTAACGGCGGGAACGAACCAATTTATCTATCTAAAAGCGGCGTACAGTATGACAGATCGTCAGTGATAGGCCGTTCATCTTTTAACTCAGAAAGTCCATACGCCAGGTTCTTATTTACATCTTATGACTATGTAATGGAGATAGATGAGGAAGCAAATCAAAAAAATGGAGTCCTTACGAAAAGCGAACTGTTGAGCGAAGAGACGATGTGTAGACTCCCAGAGAATTATGGGGAAATAGCATTGACCGACATGCAAGCAGATTATTTGTATAGATACGGTTATTACAACACCGAGAACAAGGAAGAGGTTCTTTTTAGCTCATTCGATGAAATAATCGGTCAAAAAATAGATGGTCTCTCCATTACCGGCATCTTTAAAACGGAAGAAAACATTATGGATTGGTTTGCCCTTGATGACCTAACGCCAGGCAAAAACAAAGATGCTGACTCAAAAGAAATGAGATTAGCGGCTGGTTATTCTCCTGGCAAATATTTGATAGCTAAACCTGGCTTTTCACGAGACAGAGGCAAACAGCCAACTCTTGCGATGCTTCGCTTATCGGGTAATCTTAAGAACGAATTAGCTCTACGGTCATCGCTCTCATATGACAGCGCAGACGCACATTATTCTTGTTATCTCGCCGGTAGATATAGCGGTTTCTCTTCCCGCATACAAATCATCAGCGATTTTGCTAAGGTTGTGATTTTTGGAGTCATCACATGTTTTGTCGTAATCGAAATGATTCTATCTTTGAACTTTTTTCACACAAATATAAAGGAAATGGAGAGGGAACTTGGAATAATGAAAGCATTAGGCGCAAAAAAATCCACCACTATCACAACCATATTCACCCAAGGATTCATAATTGCCGCCATTGAATTCATACTATCTTTGGTTGTCTGCGCTATTGGAAATCTGATATTCAACCTGAAACTATCCATCTCGATACTCGAATTGTCTGCGATTCCTTTCCTAGGCATGCTCGCCCTCATCGTTTTGACTATGCTCATCGTCTCTTCGTTCTCATCTTTGAAGGCTTTGACAAAGAAGCCAATCGATATCATTGAGAATAAATAAAGAAAATCCTTTTTCTTGACAATACGAACCTCGGTTCTAGAATGTGTTTAGCGATGACGGAGACACGCTCAAATGCCTATAGGCATATGGAGTACCACTCCTGAGCCCCTGACGATGAGCCAGGCGTTGCCTATTCGCGTTAAGAGTAGGAAAGTGCACTCGTGAGAGTGAAGCAAGGTGGTACCGCGCGGAAGCGTCCTTAAGAGAAGAGGGCGTTTTTATTTTTTTCGCCCAGAAAGGTCACTTATGAAGATTATCTACGAAGGAAAAGAAATCGAGATCAAAGACGAGGCCAATGGCTTTGATTTGGCCAAGGAATTCGATAGCGAGAACAAAAACGAAGATGTCGGCTATCTCGTCGAAGAGAAGATCTACGACATGAGAATGACTTTGCCAGCCGGCAAGGAAATCAAATTCATCAAGAAAGGTTCCAAAGAGGCCTTCGAGATGCTTAACCACAGCACCTCCCATCTTATGGCCCAGGCTTTGACCCATTTATATCCAGGATGCAAATTCGGATATGGCCCTGCTATCGATGAAGGCTATTACTATGACGTCGATTTCGGCGATGCCAAGATAACCGAAGAGGATTTCGCCAAGATCGAGGCCGAGATGAAGAAATGCGCCAAAGAGAACAACCCATATATCCGCAAGGATATCACCGCCGATGAAGCGCGTGTTGCCTTTAAGAACAACGAATACAAGCAAGAGCTCATTGATGAACACCAAGATGAGATGCTCACCACCTATCAGAACGGTGACTTCCTTGATTTCTGCAAAGGCCCACACATCCCATCCACCGGCATGATCAAGCACTTCAAGCTTCTTAGCGTCGCCGGCGCTTACTGGAGAGGTGACAGCAACAACAAGCAGCTCACCCGTATCTACGGCACCTCCTGGTGGAGTGAGGAAGACCTCAAAGAGCACCTCGACATATTAGAGAAGAGAAAGGCCAACGACCACCGCAAACTCGGTCGTGAGCTTGGCTTATTCATGATCACCGATTACGGTCCAGGCTTCCCATTCTTCCTTCCAAACGGCATGACCCTCAAGAACGCCCTTATGGATTACTGGAAGAAACTCCATATCAAATACGGCTACAAGTTCATCGAGACCCCAACCATGCTCTCCAGAGAACTCTGGGAGACCTCTGGTCACTGGGCTCACTACAAAGAGAACATGTACACCACCAAGATCGACGAGAAGGATTTCGCCATCAAGCCGATGAACTGCCCTGGCGCCATGCTCGTCTACAATAACGAAATCCACTCCTACAAAGATTTGCCTCTCCGCTTAGCGGAGACCGGCCACGTCCACCGTCACGAAGCTAGTGGCGCTCTCAATGGCTTATTCAGAGTCCGCGCCTTCACCCAGGACGATAGCCACATCTTCGTCAGACAAGACCAGATCGAGAGCGAAGTCAAAAACATCATGAAGCTCTTCGATGAGGTTTATAGCGTCTTCGGACTTTCCTATAAGATCGTCCTTTCCACGATGCCAGATGACCATATCGGCACCGAGGAATTCTGGAAGAAGTCAGAAGAGGCTCTTGCCGCCGCATGTGAGTCTAGCGGACACGAATACAGCATCAATCCAAAAGACGGTGCCTTCTATGGTCCAAAGCTCGACTTCAAACTCAAGGACTGCATGGGCAGAACCTGGCAGTGTGGCACCATCCAGCTTGACGTCAACCTCCCACAGAGATTCAACTGCTACTACATCGACCAGAACGGTGAGAAGGTCATGCCTGTCATGCTCCACCGCGTCGTCTTCGGTTCCATCGAGAGATTCATCGGCATCATCACCGAGAACTTCGGCGGTGCCTTCCCAACCTTCCTTGCCCCAGTCCAGGTCAACCTCCTCCCAGTCAATGGCGAGGTCCATGGCGAATACGCGAAGAAACTCTATGACATCATGTCCTCTGAGGGCATCAGATGCGAGATCAGCGGTGACAACGAGAAGCTTGGCTACCGCATGAGGCAATCGATCGTCAGAAAGATCCCATTCACCCTTGTCCTTGGCGACAAAGAGATGGCCAACAACGAAGTCACCTACCGCGTCTATGGCCAAGAGAAGCAGATCACCGTCTCCTTCGAAGAATTCAAGAAGATGGTCCACCACTCAATCGAGACCTACGCTAGATATTAATAGGACATATCAATCAAGGAACCTCACGGGGTTCCTTTTTTGTTATTCGCGCGTTCATTTGATAAATACGAGGGTAGCGCTTACATCAAAACAAGAAACATCTTTACAAAATGCAAAGGCATTTTTCTTAGGAAAAAGGCCATGTATCCATTTTTGGGTGGACATACACGCGTGAATGATTTTTAATAATCTAGTATTTCAGTTACGAGGTAATTATGAAAAAACAATTTATTTTTCTCACTTTGCTCTCTGCTTTAGTCCTTGGATCCTGCAACACTCCTGCGACTTCAAGCAACAGCAACGCCACCGAGACCAGCGAAGAAAGCACTGCTTCCATTGCCCTTTCTTCCATCACCGCTCCTGATTCCTTAGATCCAGAAGCCCAGCCAGAAAACGACATCCACTCTGAGCTCCAGTACAAGTATCTTTGCGACGAGTGGGGCTCCATCAAGACTTATGTCCCAACGACCGCCGCCAGCGGTTCCAATCCAGGCAACCTTTCCTCCCCAAGAGGTTTGATCCTCGATTTCGAGGATGTCGATGATGCCGACACCTACTACATCGAAATCTCCAAGAACGCCAACTTCGAAGGCTCCAAGATCGTCACTTCCACCGAGAAGAGCTACGCCTACAAGAGCGCTGAAATCGGCGTCAACTACTACTACAGAGTCGCTTCTAGCACCGAAGGCCTTGCCACCGCTGCTACCAAGACCAAAGCTTCCGCCCTCATCGCCCCAAGAAACATTGAGGTTGGCGGTGTCGTCAACTTCCGTGATATCGGTGGTTGGAAAACTTCCTTAGTCGAAAACGGCTACATCAAACAGGGTCTTTACTACCGCTGCGGCGAATTCAACAAGACCAGCGCCGCTAACGCCAAAAACATCACTGCCGAAGGCAAAGAGCTCATCAAAGAACTCGGCATCAAAGTCGACATCGATATGAGAGACTCTTATCGTGTCACCGCCCTCAATGGCAAATCCCCAGCTTCCAGCGACGATTGGGAGATCGAAGTCGTCAATGGCTCCATCCCATCTGGCACAGAGAGCACCCGTTTCTCCGGATTCGCCGATGTCTACAAGAAGATCTTCGATCAGATTGCCTTAGCCGATGAGAAGCCAATCGCCCTCCACTGCGCCAACGGTGCTGACAGAACCGGTATCGTCTGCTTCTTCCTTCTTGCCCTTCTTGGTGCTAGCGAAGAAGATTGCGGCCGTGACTACTCCTTCACCAGATTCGCTGGTGAGAGAGACGTCGACCACACCGTCGAATTCGATGGTTGGATGAACGCCACCAAAGCCTTAGAAGGTGATACCTTAGCCGAAAAGATGAAGAACCATCTTATGAGCAAAGGCATCGAAGAAGAGACTCTCGAGCACATCCGTGAGATCTTCATCCCTGGCTACCAGGCTGCCTAATTTCTCAAACAACTAAAGGGCTGCAAATCGCAGCTCTTTTTTATTGGGTCAAAAGAAAAGGAACGGGATTTGCCGCTCCTTTTTGATTTTTCTTTGTTTAGATTTTTGGGTTCATGGTCATGGAATTCTTTTCCATGTTGGCCTTCTCGAAGGCAAGGATCTTTCTCTTGAGTTCCGCTCCTCCGACATAGGAGCCTAAGTTGCCGGTCTTCTGGATGACTCTATGGCATGGGACGAAGACTGGGAGAGGGTTCTTACTAAGGACTAATGCGACTTGCTTCTCAGCATTTGGCTCCCCTATCGCATCCGCGACTTCCTGATAGGTGCGGGTCTCAGCGTAAGGGATGGTCATGACATATTCGTAGACCTTCTTGTCGAATTCGGTTCCGCCGAACCAAAGAGGATTATCGAACGAGAGTCTTTGACCGAAGAAGAACTGGTTGAGCGCAATGATTCCATCATAGAGAGCGACAGTCTCTTCATTGATCGCGCCGATAGGATCAACAGCGCCGAACAAGAGGCTCACGATGTACTTGCCGTTTGTGACAATCGTGACGTCGCCGATTGGGGTGTCATACACTGCGTAGTGATTTGCCATTTCTTCCTCTCCTTGTTATGGGAACTAATTATACGAATTATTTTTCGCTTTTCTAGAGAAACGCTTTAACAAGAAAAACTATTACATTTTCACCACATCTGAAATTATGGTGTGGGTTTTTGATAATTGGTTCTGTTTATATTTTTTCATACCTTTTGTCCAAAAACAATTACCCTCAATCGATTTTAATTTCCCTATTGATTTTCCCGCGTATGCGAGGATAATATCCCTTGTCGATAAAGTAGAAAGCAGTTCGCCATGAACTCGCCAGACTCCCAAAGGGAATTGGCAAAGGCTACGGAGAGATCGAAAGATCACTAACGAAGCGCGTGGCGAAATTGCCACGCTATTTTATCGCCTTAGGAGGAAAAAACTATCCCACACTTCAATCCAAACGATCGTCGCCGCCCTGAAAAGCGATTCGACCCCATCAATGAGCACATCCGTTACCCAGAGGTCCTTGTCATCGGACCAAACGGTGAACAGTTAGGCGTGATGTCCTCACAAAACGCGAACAAACTCGCGATGAGCTATGACCTTGACTTATTCTGCGTCGCTCCGAATGCGAAGCCACCGGTTTGCAAGATCCTCAACTATGGGAAATACCGTTTCGAGCAGCAAAAGCAGCAGAAAGCCTCAAAGAAGAATCAGCATGTCACTGAGATCAAAGAGGTTCAGCTCACCCCGGTCATTGGACAGCACGACCTTGAGACCAAGGCGCGCAAAGCCCGCGAATTCATCGAGAACGGCAACAAAGTCAATTGCTGTGTCTACTTCCGCGGCCGCCAGCTTTCCCACAAGGAAGTTGGTGAGGATGTCATGAATAGGTTCCTTGCCCTCCTCGAAGACGTCTCTTCCATCGACAAAGCGCCATTCTGGGAAGAGAAACGCTACACAGTTATCTTGGCGCCATCCAAAAAGAAACAGGAGAAGAAAAATGCCGAAAATGAAAACTAAGAAGGGTCTGGCCAAACGTGTCAGATTCAGCGCTTCCGGTAAAGTGAAAGTGCACCACTCCAACATGGGACACCTTGCCCCACGCAAGAGCCGCAAGCAAAGAAAGCACCTTGCTATGCCAAATTACCTCAGCAAGCAAGACGAGAGAAGAGTCACCGATATGATGGTGATCAAGTAATAAGGAGATATCACCATGGCAAGAGTTAAAAACAGCGTTGCGACCCATGCTCGTCGCAAGAAGATTTTAAAAGCTGCTTCCGGCTACAGAGGCTCCAAGCACCTTTTATTCAAGACCGCTAAGGAACAGGTCCTTCGTGGTTACAACTACGCTTTCGTTAGCCGCAAAGATCGTAAGAGCGACTTCCGTAAGCTCTGGATCAAGCGTATCAACGCCGGCTGCCGTCAGTATGACCTCAGCTACAGCAAGTTCATGAACGGCCTTACCAAGGCTGGCATCATCAGCAAGACTGGTGAGGGCCTCAACCGTAAGATGCTCAGCGAACTCGCCATCAGCGATCCAAAAGCCTTCGGCGACCTCGTCAAGACCGCCAAGAAGGCCTTAGAGAAATAAGCTAACTTCTTCTAAAATAAATAACCGCCCAGGGAACTGAGCGGTTTTTTATTATTTGTTAGCGAAGTCCACTTCTTCACCATCTTTGATCATGATGGAGTTGACGTTCTCGACGCATTCATCGAGAAGTGTTTTCCAATCAAAGAGGCTTTCGTAATATTCGCATTCGGAGATCTTCGGTTTGGTCTTCGGTTTCTTTGGCTTGAAGATGGTGCAGCAATCCTCGTATGGGCGGATGGAGATGTCATAGGTCTCTATCTCTTGCGAGAGTTTGATGATATCAAGCTTGTCGGTGACGGCGAGAGGACGGATGACAGGGAAGTTTGTGACATTATTGATCGTGACCATGCTGTCGAGGGTTTGCGACGCAACCTGGCCGATTGATTCGCCTGAGGCGATGCCGACGCAGTTATGACGGCGGGCCACTCTTTCGGCGATGCGGTACATCATCCTTCTCATGATGGTGATGCAGTATGGCTCAGCGACGTATTGATAGATGGCGAGCTGAAGCTTGGTGAACGGGACGATGTTGAGTTTGACGCTTTCTTGGTAGACGTTGAGCTTCTTGACGATGTCTTTGAGTTTGTCGAGGACGGCGTCGCTAGTGTATGGCGGAGCGGCGAAATGGATGCATTCGATCTTGATGCCTCTTCTAAGCATCATGTAGGCTGCGACTGGTGAATCGATGCCACCGCTAAGCATCATGAGGACTTTGCCATTCATGCCAAGCGGATATCCTCCCGCGCCCATGTATGTGTGGCTAGAAAGATATACGGCATCTTTTCTGACGTCGACATTGAGGGTGATATCAGGATTATGGACATCGACTTTGAGGTCGGTGTTTTTTAAGATCTGGCCACCAAGGACACGGCTGAGCTCCAAGCTCTGGAGAGGATATGTTTTGTCTCCTCTCTTGGTGTTGACCTTGAAGGTCTTTCCTTCTTCGAGTTTGATGAGGGAAAGAGCGTCTTCCTTAAGCTTCTCAAGGTCCCTATCACTCTTGTAAACAAGAGAGATACGCTGGATGCCGCTGACCTTCTGAAGACGGTTGATTAAAGGCATTGGATCGCCTTCGAATCTCACATAGGTATGGTCGTGATCGAAAGTCGTGACCGCGTTCATGCCTTTCAAGGCGTGGCGGATATTCTTATTCAGTTCTTTGACGAACATCTTGCGGTTCTCACCTTTGGTGGAGAGCTCGCCATAATGGATCATTAAGGAATCGTAGTTCATCTGTTGATGACTCCTTCTAGCACTTCTTTGAACGCTTTGACGAAGGCTTCGGCCTCTTCAAGCGTGTTTCTTTTTGAGAACGAGAGCCTAAGGGAATTGCGGGCGTCTCCTTCGCTTCTATGCATCGCGGTCAAGACACCGGAGATTGGCTCACCTTTAGAGCTACAAGCACTGACGCTAGAGACATAAATCTCTCTTTCGCTAAGAGCCTCTAGGACGACCGAGGCTTTCTTGTTTATGAGCGAGAAATTGAGGACGTATGGGGAAGCGTCTAAAGGCGAATTGAAGCGGATTTCGCTGGGGATATTCAAATTTTGACGGAGATATTTGGATATTTCCTCGACGTGCTTGAGATTGCTTTCGTAGTTCTTGAAAGCCTCTTTCACGACATAGGCTTGGGTGAGGGCGGCAGGCACATTTATGGTGCCGCTTCTGAAACCGAATTCCTGTCCACCGCCATCGTTAATCGGGGCGAACTTGATCTTGCTTAGATAGACGAGCGCGCCATCGCTCCTAAGCCCGCCGATCTTGTGGGAGCTATAGGTGAAGAGGTCGAGTTTCGAATATGGGACTTTGACCTTGCCGATCGCTTGGGTGAGGTCGCTATGGAATAAGGCTTTCGGGAACTTATGGGTGAGGTCAGCAAGAGCGGACAAATCATTGATTGAACCGGTCTCATTGTTCACGCCCATGATCGAGACAAGGATGGTGTCCTTATCAAGAGCCTTCTCTAAGCTGGCTGGCTCGACTTTGCCTTCTTCGTTAACAGGAAGGTAAGTGACTTCAAAGCCTTCTCTTTCAAGTTCCTTGAAGGCTTCGGTGACGGAAGGATGCTCAACCGATGAGGTGATGAGCTTCGTTCCCCTGTTCTTATAGAAATGGGCGATGCCTTTGATGGCGAGGTTATTGCCTTCGGTCGCGCCGCTATTGAAGATGAGGGAATGGGTTTTGGCCAAACCAAAAGTCTCAAGGATGTCTTTCCTCGCTTTCTCTAACTGTCTATCTGCCTGACGGCCTAAGCCATGAGTGGAAGAAGGGTTGCCTGGAAAATCGGCGATCGCCTTGAGATAGAAAGATATAGCCTCTTCGAGCGGGGCTGTTGTGGCGGCGTTATCGAAATAGATCATTTTGTGCGGCGGAAGAAGCTCTGATTATTGGAGCCAGAGACGGTTTTGGCGATGTTCTCAGCTTCGCTGAAATAGCCATCTAAGAAGAGGGTCTCAGCTTGGGAGAGGGTAGCGTCATTGCTCGGTTCGTTGGAACGGAATCTGTTAGCGTGGACCACCGCTTGCTCAGCGCTTTCTAAGGCGAACGAATCGCTCCTAAGGGCGTTAAGGACATAATCGCCTTTGGAAGAGAGGTCGCTATAAGCGGCGTTCACTTTCTTAACATCGATTGGGGTTGTCTTAAGAGTGGTGTAAAGCTCACCGATGAGGTTAGAGACTTCCTCAAAGAGTGGGGTGTACTTGGCGGTCATCGATGGGAGATTCATCTCTCTCACCTTAGCTTCGGCATCTCTCACGGACTCGTTATAGGTCTGGAGGGATTTGGCCGCTTTCTCGCAATCGACCTTGAGGGAACGGAGATAGGCCTGGAACTCATTGATTTTGTCAGCCGCTTCTTTGGATTGCTCCTTGAGGGCGTTCATGCGGGAAAGAAGGATGGTGAATGGTTGCTTGGTTCCACTATGGATGAAGGTGTCGAGGTTACGCTTTGAGGTGGCAGCGGCATTGATGCAGCGGTCGATCTCAGCAAGCTTAGCCTGATCCTCTTCATCAAGGAGATAAATGCCTTTGATTTTTGGGAGGGCGTGGACCAAGTTGAGATAGTTGTTCTGGGTCTCGGTCTCTTTGCTTGAGGCTTTGAAATTGTCGGCCTCGAAAGTGGTTCTAGCGGCAATTTCATCGTCGAATTGCTGCTGATATTTGTCGATTCTGTTTCTGATGTCGTCGAATTTCTCCTGGACGCCTTGGACATTAAGGGTCTTGACCTGGGCGATGATGGCGTCGAGCTCATCATTCATATCCGGGATGGTTTTCTTGAGCATGATGTGGTTGAGAGGATAGCCGTCTTTGACCATCTGCTCGTAGCGTTCGGAAAGGGAATTGATCTTGTCTGGGAGGATGCTCGTGATCTGGACGCAGATATCAGGGAGGGCCTTGATGACGCTGCGGACCTTATTGACGACTGGGATGATCTTGTTCTTGTAGATGGCTTCCGCTTCTTCGTATCTGGCGTTCTCGATGTTGGCGTCAGCCTCATCAAGGAGGTCGTTGACCTTCTTGAAAAGGAGATCGAAGGAAGAGGTAAGAATCGAGAGGTCAGAGGATTTGAGATAGAATTCCTGCTTAACCTGGCGGAAGGATTCTTTGCAGCGGAGCGAGAGCGAAGAGACATTCTCCTCAACGGCGAATTTGTCTTTGAGGCCTTTGTAGAGGGATTCGACTTTCTCCTCGTACTCCCCTATCGTCTTTTTGGCGGATGGGAGATAGTTCTTAAGTTCTTTGAATCTTCTATCGGTCAAAAGATCTTTGACGGAGTTTGATGTGGCTTGGGCAAGAGCGTCCATTGAGTCACGGACGTTTTTGAAGGCGCTCGACCAGGATGCGTATTCATCGACATAGACGAGGTTCATGCTGGAGATGGTCTCAAGCCTTCTCACGTAAGCGATGACGTCGCCAAAGAGAAGAGCGTGCTCTCTCTCGAAGCGGCTGCAAAGGTCTCTGGCTTGGGCCTTAAGGGCTAATTTCGAGAAGACGGAGAAGTAAAGCAAAACGCCAAGCCCTGCCAAAACAAGGACGCTGACGATGATAATAGTGACGATCGCATCGGTCGGAAGTGCATCAAAAACAATCATAGGTATACCTTCGTTCATAAGTGTAGCACGCTTCTCGCGCATATACGATACACGTATTTGGGGAATTTTTAGGCCTAAATGTTGACAAGTGCCTTTTCAATTACTATAGTAATCCTCGCGTGAGCTAGCAGGTTGTTATGCTTCCGCCTGACGTCATTCGTTAATTGTAAAGTAAGGACGTGCTACCGTCACTGAAAGTGAATGACACCCGGGAAGCGGAAATAACCCTCCAATCTTGTTCCCGCAAAGAAAGGAGACATGAAATATGTCCAAATACGTCGGTTCCAAATGGAAACAGTCCCGTCATCTCAATTTTTCTCTTTTAGAGACCGGTGACGAACTCAAAAAGAGAGCCTATGGCCCAGGTCAGCATGGCCAAGACAGAAAGAGAAAGCCATCCGAGTACGGCGCTCAGTTAGCTGAGAAGCAGAAACTCAGAGAGCTCTACAACATCAACGAGAGACAGTTCCGCCGCCTCTTCCTCATCGCTAAGAAAGAAAAGACCGTTACCGGTTTAGCCTTCTTCCGTATCCTTGAGAGCAGACTCGACAACTTAGTCTACCGTATGGGCTTCTCCCGCACCCGTGCCGGTGCCCGTCAGCTTGTCAACCACGGCCACATCAAGGTCAATGGCAAGAAAGTCGACATTGCTTCCTACCTCTGCAACGTCGGTGATGTCATCACCCTCAAAGAGGATTCACCACTCAAGGTTGTCAAAGAGTCCTTCGAGGGCAAGCCAACCGTCCCAGCCTACGTCACTGTTGACGCTGAGAAATTCGCTGGTACCTTCGCCCGTCTTCCAGAACGCAACGAGCTTCCAAAAGACATCAACGAAGCGATGATCATCGAATACTACAACAGACTTCTATAATCTGTTACGAAAAGTAGCAAAAGCGATCCTTCGATGGGTCGCTTTTTTCTTGCGCTTTCCAACAAAAAAGCCCCTTTTTGCAGGGGCTTTTGATGTTTTTGCTAGGGTTTTTAGATGCTGGCAGGAGCCTCGCTTGACTCAGAGGAGATAGGTTCTTCGACTGGCTCTTCTTCCTCAACCTCAGGGAATTCCTGAAGGACATAATCGTCAAAGGAAGCTGGCATGGTGACGGTGAGATTGTCATCGAAGGTGAAGACGGTGGTCGCACTCATCTCGATGCTATCAAGGCCGACTTTGGACTGGCCGGCTTCGATGTCTTCCTCTTGGAGAAGGCTAGCCTTCATCTCTTCTTCATCGCAGGTCATTTTGATGCTTGTGCTCATGCCTTGGAGAGAAGTTCTTGTATAGGTGAAATGCATCTCAAGATCGAAGGTGTCGATGTAGCCGTTCACATTATCGAGTTCGGAATCGACGTCGACTGGCATGCTGCTGACGAGACCTCCGGCCATATCCCCTGCTGTTTCCTCTAAGGTATCGGTGAACATGGTTGGGTCATCGGCTTTGATGCACATGTCATAGACGGTCTGGCCCATCTCAGACTTTGAGGTTGTGGTGATGTTGGCACCCGCTTCCCAAAGGGACTGAATCATTGGGTCAAGCATATTGGTCCATAAGGATTCAGCGGCGGAGCTGGAGGTAAGGAGACCGAGTATGAGGGACATGCTTGAATCGAGCTCATACTTTCCTTTGTGCTGGAAGGTGAATTCGTTTTCCCCTTCGGTTTGGGTGGTTTCCATCAAAGCCGTGAAGGCGAGATCGAAGATGCTCGATAAGCCAGTGCACTCCTGACCATTCTCATCGAGGAAGTCCCAATAGAGGGTATCATCGGTGAAATACATATTGGCATCTTGGTTATAGGCGTTGCTCGCGCCTGGGATGAGGGTTGATAAAGCGCCTAAGACAACGGTGAGGTTATTGAGATTGATGCGCATATCTGGGTTGCCGCCTAAACCATAAGCAGCAAGAGGAGATGTGTCTTTCTTCATCTCAAAGGTCATGCTGTCAGCCTGGGCCAAGAAGTTGTTGGTCGAGGCTTTCATGAGGGAATAGTTAGGATCAGTACCAAGGACGGTGTAGGTCGAAAGACCCATCTGGACCTTTGGTTGGCTGGTGACCATGCGCATTCCATTCTTAGCGAAGGATGTGGTGAAAGCGTTGCCTAAGACGGTCGTGTTGTAGGTTCCTCTGCCACTGCTAGTCTCAGCTGGGCTAGATGGATCGGCGAGAGTCGATTGTTCTACGGAAGCGTCGGAAGCGATCGCTGAGGTCTCAGGTTCACTTGTTCCAAGGTCTACGCTGGATTCGCTAGCGAGAGAAGGCTGATTGCCTCCGTCGCACGAAGCCAAAACAAGCAACAAGCTTGCTGAGATGAGATATGGGAGTTTTGTACCTTTTTTCATGGTGATTCCTCCTTTGCTAATTCATTAGAATTCGCCTAAATAGTAATTCTTCTTTCCGCGCCTTACAATCAAGTATTTTCCTGCCATGGCATCGGCAATTGTGTAGTTCTTCATCGCGTCGGTGACTTTCTCGCCGTTGATGGAGACGCTGTTTTGGCTGATGAAGGTACGGGCCTCGGTCTTGGACTTGGCGGCACCAAGGAGAACGAGAAGGTCGACGAGATTGATCTCAGCTGGGAGCTTGGTCTTAAGGGAACCAAGGATCTCTTCGATTTGGTTGGCGGTAAGGTTCTGGACGGCTCCGGTGAAGAGGACGCTGGACATGTTGACCGCTTCATCGGCGGCGTCTTTGCCGTGGATATCCTTGACGACTTCGTAGGCGAGTTTTTTCTGGGCGACTCTCATGCCAAGATTGGTAAGATGCTCACGGATGACGTCTTCGATTTCGTCATGGGAGAGGAAGGTAAATACCTTAAGGTATTTGACGGCGTCCTCATCGGTGGTGTTGATGAAGTATTGATAGAGCTGATATGGGGAAGTGAGGTTACGGTCAAGGAAGAGAGCGCCTTGCTCGGATTTGCCAAACTTCTTGCCGTCGGCACGGGTGATTAAGTGAGCGGTCATGACTTCCGCTTCAGCCTCATCGCCATCGAGCTTTCTGATGAGCTCTAAGCCAGAGGTGAGGTTCCCCCACTGGTCGTTGCCACCGATCTGGATGGTCGCGCCTTCGGTCTTGCGGAGGTGATAGAAGTCGACAGACTGGAGAATCTGGTAGGAGAACTCGGTGAAGGAGATGCCCGCTTCAAGACGTGAAGAGACGATTTCCTTTGAGAGCATGTAATTGACCGAGAAGAACTTTCCGTATTCACGAAGGAAGTCGAGCATGCTCATCTTGCCAAGCCAATCGTAGTTATTCACGATCATGCCTTTCTCTGGGTCAGAGAGGTCGATGAATCTTTCGAGCTGGTTCTTGATCGATTCGGTGTTGGCTTTGAGAACTTCCATGGACTGGAGGTTCCTTTCTTTGGATTTGCCACTTGGGTCACCGATCATGCCAGTCGCACCGCCGACAAGGGCGATGATCTTGTGTCCGGCATTCTGGAGTCTCTTGAGAATCGAGATCATGACATAGTTGCCAACGTGCATGGAAGCGGCGCTTGGGTCGAAGCCACAATAGATGGTCTGTTTGGTTGAAAAGAGTTTGCGGACATTTTCTTCGTTAGAGTATTGTTCAATGAGTCCGCGGTAATTGAGATCGTCAACAATGTTTTGCATTAGTTATTTCCTCGCCCTTTTATTCTACTCGAATAAAAAACTATTTGTAGAAATATCGCTCTCTCGAAAAAAGAATTTTTTGGCATTTTCGCAAAAATAATGGGGTTTTGCTGGAAATATTTGCGTTTTTTAGGCCCTCTTTTTTCTTGATGTCCAATTCCTTTACGCGTGAGCGTCTGAATTGACAAACGACTTTTGAGGTTTTACTTTTTAGTTAATGTTCACGCAGTTAAATATCGATGCCGGACTTGCTTTCGGCGCCTTCGCTATCGCTGCCTTTTGTTTCATTTCTTCTTTGAGAAAGAACCTAAGCCGCGTTCAGCATGTAACATATTTGATTATCTGTATCAGCTGCCTTGTCTGTCCTCTGACCAGCATCGTGGAAGAGGTATTTTTAACATTTGGCAAAGATGGCGATGGGCTTTTATGGCTCTTCATGGGGTCAGAAGTCCTCTTCTTTTTCTTCCACTCCTTCTTAGCTCCTTCCTTTGGCTTATATGTCTTGTCCCTTAACGGCACCCTCGTAGGACGCAAGAAGAGGCTTTGGTTCATCTACTGGATCCCGGTCATGCTCGTCGAGATCGCCAATATCGCCAACATCTTCTTCCCACGCGATGCGAGACCGTTATATACGGTCACCGTCGCAGAAGCGGGCAACTACGTCTACCAAAGAGGCGATTTCATGTTCATCTTCTACATCATCGCCGGTCTTTATGTTCTCCTTAGCCTTTTCGCCTTCATCAGAAACATCAGGGCCCTCAACGCCAGAAAGATCGTTTCGCTTTTAAGCTTCTACACCGCTACTCTCGCAGGCGTCGTCATCCAGTTCTTCTGGAAGGAAATCAAATTAGAGGCCTTCTTCGAATCCTTCTCAATCCTTGGACTTCTCATCCTCTTAGAAAGCGACACCGGCATCATCAATAACAACACCGGCTTATATAACGAGATCGCTTTCTATAACGACAATGCGACCGCGATGGCCGCTAAACGCAAATACAGCATCATCACTTTGCAGTCCCCTGACTATTTCCAGTATCTTGAGATGCTTGGTCAAACCAACTACAACGGAATTGAGATATTGGTCGCTAGATACTTAACAAGCATTGTTAAATCTCAATATGTCTACCAACTTTCAAACGGTGCCTTCGGCATCATGCTATACGAGGAGAAGGAATCGGACGTCGACATGATCATAGAGATGATTCAGCACAGATTCGAAGAGCCATTCGGTTATGGCGCGATCGAAGCCTCACCAAGATGGAACATCACCGTTGCGAAAGTCCCTAATGACATTGAGGATCCAAGCCAGCTCCACTACCTCTTCGCCGGAAAGAACGGAGGCTTTGAGCAGAAGGTCATCATCCGCGATAGCCTTTCCCTTAGGTTCATCAAGCGCAGAAGCAAGATCGAAGGCGCGATTGCCCGCGGCCTTAGAGACAACAACTTCAAAGTCTATTACCAGCCAATCTGGGATGCCTCCCGCAATAAAATACTCTCTGCCGAAGCCCTTCTTAGGCTCATCGATCCTGAGCTTGGTTTCATCGGCCCAGATGAGTTCATCCCTGTCGCCGAAGAAAACGGAACCATCATTGAGCTCGGACACTGGGTTTTCGAAGAAGCCTGCAAAATGGCGAAGAAAAACGAAATCAGGAACCTCGGAATCGAGTGGCTTGAGATCAATCTCTCCGTCAATCAGCTTCCAGAGAAAGACTTGCCAGGAAGATTCCTTGAGATAGCCCATAGATTCGACCTTCCACCGTCATTCCTTAATATCGAAGTCACAGAGAGTGCAGATGCCGCGAATGATAACGAACTTGCCGACCGTATCCAAAACCTTGTTAAGGTTGGCTTCCCTCTTTCCCTTGATGACTACGGAACCGGGTATTCGAACTTCACCCGCCTCATCAAGAGCAGGTTCAGGACCATCAAGATCGACCGCTCACTCCTTCTTTCCGCTGAGCAAGGCCCGATCGGAAAATCAGTCCTCTCAAGCATCTACAAGACGATGAATGGACTTAGCTTCCGTACCATCCAGGAAGGCGTTGAGACCGAGGAGCAAAAGAACCTCATCCTCTCCTTCGGAGCCCAGATGATTCAGGGCTACTTCTTCTCTAAGCCAATTCCTGAAGAAGAGTTCATCGAATACGTCATGAAGTTCAACAAAATCAAACACATCTCCTAACAAAAAAGAAAAACTCGCCCGACTTGGAGCGAGTTTTTTGTTTGCTGCTTTTTATCTTTTGATGGTGCTGGAACGCTCAGTGACAAGAGGTTCGAAGCGGTAGCTCTTATCGACGAGGTCATTGTTGATGAGGTCGATGAGCATGTACATGGAACGCTGCCCCACTTCTTGCATGTTGATATGGAGGGCGGTGATCGATGGACGGAGGATGTTGGCGTACTTGGTGCCGACAAGGGAAAGGATTTCGACATCCTCTGGGACCTTTAAGCCAACGTCGGTAGCGGCATTTTCGATAGCGGCCGCGATGGAGTCACGATAAGCGATGAAGTAGCCTTTCTTGTTGTTCTGGAAGTATTCATAGAAATCGTGGTATGTGCGGGTGTAGGAATCGTCGCAGTTGATGACGTTATATTTCTGGCCGATTCTCTCATGGGTCTCTCTGAAGGCTTTCTCATTGCGGGAGAGGAGACGGCCACCATCATGGACGTGGACGAAGGTCATCTGCTTGTCTCCACCCTTCTTGTAGTAGGACTCAATGAATTTGGAGAGGACATCTTCGTATGAGAAGAGAATGGAACCGACCTTGTCACCGATGATCTTCTTATTGATGACGATGGTTGGAACGCTGTAGGAATTGATCTTCATGACGTCTTCGGCATCAAGCTCATCATCGAAGATGATTGCGCCGTCAACATGGGAGGTGATGACTTTCTCAATCATTGAGAGAGCCTCTTCGCGGGAATGGGATGTGGTGAAAAGAGAAAGGACGAAGCCCTTTGTCTTAGCGACATCGGAAATGCCGGCGAGAAGGTTGGAGATATAGACGTAGTTGGCGTTAGGGATGATGACACCGATATTGGTCGATTTATTGGTGGCAAGGGCCTGGGCGAGTCCGCTTGGCTTATATCCGAGGCGTTTGATGGTCTCTTCGACGTTGAGGCGGGTGGCCTCAGTGACATTGCCTTGTTTATTGATGACGCGCGAAACGGTAGCTAAAGAAACTCCGGCGGCTTGAGCGACTTGGTAGATGGTAACACGATCCTTGGTATTCATATTGTTTCCTCCACGACAAGACCATTCTAAAAAGAAAAAATGATTAACACAATGAAAATATTTTCATAAGCACGTCAAATCATTTTCAAAAGGGTGAAATTTTCGACTATTGCTATGCAAACAAAATTCGGTAATTGATTCTCGAATTGTATATGATTGGTATTTTTTCATATTTTCACTTGCGTTACGTAGATTATTTTCAAGTGTATTTCATCTATTTACATAAGAAAAAGCGGGGTTATTCCCCGCCTAATCTATGTTTTTCAGAATTAACGGATGAAGAAATCCTCTCCGTCTTTGAATGATGGGTCATCATCAAGAAGGAAAGCGTCTTTCATAGAGCCTTCAAGCCTAAGCTCAACTGGGCTAAGGACTTTGACGTCGTTATTGATGTTCTTGATGACCGCGGCGTGGTACACGCTTCCGTCAAAGAGGATGGTTCCATCAAGCGCCACCACTACCATTGAGCCTTCTTCGATGCCTTTGAGGTTAGAGACGGTCTCATAGGTCTTTTCGCCGCACTGGAGCTTGAGGATTAAGGCTTTCTCATCAAGAGGGTGTTCTTCGGTTGAAAGAACCTTCGCGACTCTGTATCCGGAATCCTTGATCTCTGGAAGAGGGGCAAGACCTTCTCTTTCTAAGAGGGAATTGATGACCTCAAGGAGTTTGGCGTCTGGAACGAAGATGACTCCGTTGGCCTTGATCTTCATCACATCATCGATGTGGAAGATGTTGTAGCCGACGAGTTTGTCATTCTCGCCATATAAGGCAACGACATTGTTATGGGTCTCACTCTTAAGGACTCTGGCCTCAGGATCGATGACGATGATGAGGACATCCTTTAGGGCTGGGTGGTTGTAGAAAAGTCTATACATATACGCTTCTCCTTACTTCTTATATATTAAGCGATAGATCGGTTTTCCTTCGCTTCTGAAGTTCCTCTCATATTCGCTCATGGCGTCATTTTCCTCGTCAAAACGATAATCTTTTTCGTCTACGAGGTTAACGAAGGCGGTTCCTTCCACTTCTTCTTTGGTGAACTCATAGAGGCCAACGTTATCAGTCTTCTGACGGAGTTCCCCTCCTTTTTCTAGAAGGGTGAGATAAGTCTCTAGACGAGGTTTGGCGGTAAGCCTTCTCTTTGAGTGCCTCTTCTTTGGCCAAGGGTCAGAGAAGTTGAGATAGATGACCTTGAAGGCTTCCTTTGGAAGGAACTCATAGACCTTGTCGAAATCCTGATAGACGATCTTGACGTTCTTAAGCTCTTTCTCAACGATCTTCTTCGCGAGAGTGCCCAAGGAAGAAACGTCTCTTTCGACGGCAAGGTAATGGTTAACAGGGTTTCTCTCTGCAAGAGAGACGATGAAATCGCCTTTGCCTGAGCCAATTTCCAAATAGAGAGGGGCGCCTTCAAAGAAAGACCTATCCTCGAAAGGAAGGGACAAGGTTATTTCTTCATGCTCTTCGATGAATGGAAGAGCCCATTTTTTGAAACGAGATCTCACTTCGCGGTTCCCAATGCATGGATCGCCCTGGCGTAAATGGCGATGTCTTTGATGAAGTCTTCGATGTAGATGTATTCGTCTGGCGAATGCATGTTGCCTGGGTGGTTTGGCCACTCAGCGCCGAAAGCGACCGTATTAGGCGCTTCTTTGGCATAAGTGCCTCCGCCGATCGCAAGAGGTTTTGCGAAGAGCTTGTGGGCGCCTTTCTTGTAGGCTTTCATAAGGGTGCTGACAAGAGGTGACTTCTTATCAAAGATAAGGAGTTTGCTCTCACCTTTCTTGGTGAGCTCAAGTCCGGTAGCCTCTTGGAATTTGGCAATGAGTTCTTCTGGCTTGGCTTCTTCGCCATAACGGAAGTCGATGGTGAAGGAAAGTTTCTTGCCATCATAGTTGACGATGCCATAGCTATAGGTGGCTTCGCCAAGCTCTTTGGAGCAGTTATATCCACCGAAGGATTTGCCATGGCAGTCCTTCATGGCTTTGGCGGCCTTAGAAAGGACTTCAAGCTTATAGAAATCACCAAGGGTCTCGAAGCAAGTGACCATGGCGTTCTCACCGAGTTCTGGGGTAGAAGCGTGGGCGGTCTTGCCAGAGAATCTGACCATTAAGAGAGCGGAATTGTCGGTGATTTCGCACTTGACGGCCTTGTCTTTGAGGTATTTGACGAACTTGGCATCTGGTTTTAAGGTGACAAGAACGTAGTCGCAGACGGCGTTGACGACGACACCGCCATTCATGGCGATGACCGGTCCTAATTCGCCTTCAAAGGAAGCGTCGTAACGGGTGATGCCCTTCTCGGCGTAGATAAGAGGCCAATTGGCATCTGGTGTGAAGCCGAATTTTGGAGCCTCTCCTTTGTATTCGTTGAAATAGTAGTTTAAGCAGGATGAGCCACGTTCCTCATCGCCACCGCTGACGATCTTGACGCGGAAGCCTTTGAGGAGGCCTTCGTCCTGGAGAAGCTTGACGGCCCATAGCGATGCAAGAAGCGGTCCCTTGTCGTCGCAAGCGCCTCTACCATAGATGACGCCGTCTTTGATCTCAGCGCCAAAAGGCTTGTGAGTCCATTTGCCACTCACTGGGACAACGTCGCTATGGCCATAGATGCCAACGAGCGGTCCTTCATTACCAACGGTGATCTCGGTGCAATAGCCATTGATGACCTTGCTCTTCCAACCGAAGTTGGAGCCGAGTTTGGCGAAATACTCTAAGGCTTTTTTAACGCCTAAGCCATAAGGCGCTCCCTCACCGATAGTCATCTCATCGTAGACGCTATTGATGCGGATGAAGTCTTGAAGGGCTTTGACGGCCCCTTGTTCATAGGATTTTGCTAATTTGTCGAAGTTCACTCTTTCTCTTCCTCTCTATCGTCGCTTCTGAATCTCTTTGCGACGAACATCGTTCCTTTACCAAGGGCTGGAGTAACGATACCAGCCAAGGTTGCCTCTCCTAACATGCCAAGCAAGATAATGATCGCAACGAACACAGTGATTCCTCCCGCGAATGGGCTTTCAGTCGATAAGAGCCCATAGGTTTCATTAGGGAAGAAGATAAATAGCGATCCAAACACAAACACCGTATGCATAACGGTAAAGGCGAAGGAGAGCAAACCCACAATAAGTGGGTTCCCGTATAGTTTAGAATTTTTGTGCAGCATGTCAAAGAACAAACCGCTCAAAAAGCCAAATAAGGCTCTTGGGAGGACGCTGATCCATGGCCAGACGAATAAAGCGTCAAAGGTTCCAGCTGGCATCGTGGTCGCTTTGATGAGTGAGCAAACGCCCATGGCGATGCCAAATAAGAGGCCTTTTCTCCAACCAAAGAGGTAAGCCCCGAGGAGGACTGGAAGATGGAGAAGGGTGAAGCTGATGAATGGGAGGGTGATCATTCCAACATATGGAACGAAGGTCATGGCCGCGATGATCGCGACGAAAATCGCATCGACTGCGATATCTTTAACTGTTATTTTCATTTCGATTATTTCCTGTTCTTAAGATTGATTGCGTATAGTCCTTCCATAAGAAGGTCTTTGTCATAGATGAATTCTGGGAGTTCATCTTTCACGTACTCGGCGTTGCCGCCCGTGAGGATCTTCGTGAGCTTATGGCCCACTGCTTTTTCGTATGCCTCAGCGAAGCCTCGCACCTGATATACGGTGCCATTGATAATGCCACTCACCATACAATCCACAGTGTTTTTGCCGTAGATTTTTGCTTTTTTGGTGAGCGAAATCTCTGGCAAAGCCGCGGTGCCGTTAACGAGGGCGTCTAGCGAAAGCCTCATGCCTGGGGCAATAGCTAAACCCGAATAAGCGCCATCTTCATCGATGTAGAGATATTTGCTCGCAGTGCCTAAGTCGGCAATGAATAGCGAGTTGCCGTATCTCTCTTTTCCTCCCACCGCATCCGCGATGAGATCGGCGCCGACCTCAGATGGGTTGTCGACGCGCATTTGGAGCCCGTTCTTAAGTCCAGGGCCAATGACCTTAGCCTTCACGTTAAATAGTTTTTGGCTAAGGCTAGTAAGAATCGTCCCTATGGAAGGGACAACCGATGAAATGATTACTTCATCGATTTCGCTTAATTCGATGTTGAGGGAAGAGAACATCAAAAGAAGGCGGGAACGGGTCTCGTCCTCGCTGCGTTTGGTGTCACTATCCATCACATAGGAACTAAGCAGTTTGTCATCGGCGAAAAGGCCGAAGTCTGTCAGGGTATTCCCGACGTCAATTGCAAGTAACATTTGGTCTGTCTCCGCTCCGCTCCAAACCTTTTTGGTAGCGGGCAAGGTTATTCTACAACAAAAAACGCACCCGTGTATGTGAATTGGGTGCGTTAGTTGGACAAAAGTTTAGGCGACGACGATGTTGAGGATTCTTCCTGGGACGTAGATGATCTTCTTGATCTCATGTCCAGCGAGGAAGGATTGGACCTTCGCCGACTCATTGGCTTTGGCCATGACCTCATCCTGAGTGGCCTCTTTGGAGACCTCGATGACGTCACGCATCTTGCCATTGACGGAAACGGCGAGTTTGACGGTCGTGAGGGTGATGGCTTTCTCGTCGTAAGTTGGCCACTTCTCGTAGGCGATGGAGTCTTTGTGACCAAGGAGCGACCACATCTCCTCGCCGGCGAATGGACAGACGCAAGAGAAGAGCTTCACGAAGCCTTCCAAGTAGGATTTGTAGAGGCTTTTCGCTTTATAGCAGTCATTTACGAAGACCATCATCTGGGAGATCGCGGTATTGAAATCGAGGTTCTCGAAGTCGGTGCTGACCTTCTTGACGAGGAAGTTGTATGAGTAATCAAGCTCGTGGGAATTCTCCTCGCTGATCATCTTGGTGTATGGCTCTTCGCTCACAAGACGGAAGGCTCTTTCGATGAAGCGGGTCGCGCCATTAAGGGATTCGGTGGACCATGGTTTCATTTCGTTAAGAGGACCGGCGAACATCTCGAAGAGACGGAGGGAATCCGCACCATTGCTGTTAACGATATCGTCTGGGTTAACAACGTTGCCACGGGATTTGGACATCTTCTCGCCATTGGCGCCAAGGATCATGCCCTGGTGATAGAGCTTCTGGAATGGCTCTTTGCATTTGACGATGCCAATGTCATAGAGGAACTTATGCCAGAAACGGGCATAGAGAAGATGGAGAACGGCGTGTTCTTGTCCACCGACATAAATGTCGACTGGGAGCCAGTGCTCAATAAGCTCTGGGTCGGCCATCGCCTTATCGTTCTGCGGATCGATATAGCGGATGTAGTACCAGGATGAGCCCGCCCACTGTGGCATGGTATTGGTCTCACGGAGGTATTCTTTGCCATCGATGGTTGGTTTTAACCAAGCATCTGGGGCTTTCGAAAGAGGTGGCTTGCCATCTCTTGTTGGCTGATAGTCATCAAGCTCAGGAAGGACGAGAGGAAGCTGATCCTCTGGGATTGGATATTCTTTGCCATCCTTATCCTGCATCATTGGGATTGGTTCGCCCCAGTAACGTTGTCTCGAGAAGATCCAGTCACGGAGTTTGTAATTGACGACTTCTTTGCCAGCGCCAAGCTCAACGAGCTTCTTGGTGATGGCGGCTTTCGCTTCGGCGATCATCATGCCATTGGCGAATTCGCTATTCATATGTGGGGCATCATCGACCATGGCCTCTTCGGAGATGTCTCCTTCAAGGACCTGGATGATTGGGAGGTCATGCTTCTTGGCGAAAGCGTAGTCTCTCGTATCATGGGCAGGGACGGCCATGACAGCGCCGGTTCCATAGGAACCGAGGACGTAGTCGGCGACATAGATCGGGATGGATTTGCCATTTATTGGGTTGATGGCGGTAGCGCCAAGATACACACCGGTCTTCTCTTTCTCAAGAGAGGTTCTCATGAGGTCGCTCTTTTTGGCGGCGTCACTGACATACTTCTCCACTGCTTCTTTCTGCTCAGCGCTCACGAGTTCCTTAACAAGAGGATGCTCTGGGGCAAGGCAGCAATAGGTGCAGCCGAAAAGGGTGTCGACACGGGTTGTGAAGACATCGAAGTGGGTATCTTTGCCTTCGATATTGAAACGGATCTGGACACCGGTTGAACGGCCGATCCAGTTGCGTTGCATCTCAAGGGTGCTCTTTGGCCAATCTAAGCCTTCGAGATCTTTCTCAAGACGGTCCGCATAAGCGGTGATCTTTAGGATCCATTGGCGCATTGGCATGCGGATGACTGGGAAGCCACCGCGC
>JAFYAZ010000006.1 GCA_017540455.1 Bacilli bacterium
AGCAAGAGCGGAGGAACGGGAGACACGTGGGTTGACCTCGATTAAGAAGTACTCACTGGAATTTGGGTTGAGGGCGAATTGAACGTTGCAGCCGCCTTCGATCTTGAGTTCTCTGATGATCTTGATGGCGGAGTCGTTAAGCATCTTCAAATCGTGCTCATTGAGGGACATGATTGGGGCAACGACGATGGAGTCACCGGTGTGGACGCCGACTGGGTCAACGTTTTCCATGCCGCAGATGGTGATCGCGTGGTCTTTGCTGTCACGCATGACCTCGAATTCGATTTCTTTGTATCCTTTGACGGATTTCTCAACGAGGATTTGGTGGACTGGGGAGAGGGCAAAGCCGTTTCTTGCGACTTCGACGAGCTCTTCGTCGTTGTCAGCAAATCCGCCGCCGGTTCCGCCAAGGGTGAAAGCTGGTCTAAGGACGACTGGGTAGCCGATATCGTGAGCGGCTTTGAGGGCCTGGTCGATATCGTAGGTGATTTCGGATGGTATGACTGGCTCACCGATCTTCTGGCACATCTCTTTGAAGAGCTCTCTGTCCTCAGCCTTCTCGATTGATTCGGCTGGGGTGCCAAGAAGAAGAGTGCGGCATTCTTTGAGGACGCCTTTCTTATCAAGCTGCATAGCAAGGTTAAGACCGGTCTGTCCGCCGATGCCTGGGACGATTGCGTCTGGTCTTTCGTGACGAAGGATCTTCGCGATGTAATCAAGGGTGAGAGGCTCCATGTAGACCTTATCCGCGATTTGGGTGTCGGTCATGATGGTCGCTGGGTTGGAGTTGACGAGGACGACCTCGTATCCTTCCTCTTTGAGGGCTAAGCAAGCCTGGGTGCCTGCATAGTCGAACTCGGCAGCCTGACCGATGACGATTGGTCCTGAGCCGATGATTAATACTTTTTTGATGTCTGTACGTTTAGCCATAAGTTATTTTCCCTCCTCTTTCTCTCTTTCATAAACTATGTGGTTATTGCAAACTGTAAGGTAGTTGACGCCGTAGAGTTTTTCTCCGATGAACGGAGTGGCCTTGCCTTGCGACAAGAACGTTTCTTTGGTGACCTCGAATTCCTCTTCAAGGTTCCAGATGCTGAATCCGTCATATGGGATTCCGAATATCTCGCGTGGTCTCACGACAAGAAGGTCGATGAGTTTATCTAGGGTGATGATTCCTTTTTTGACGAGCCCGGTGTAGAGAAGAGGGAAGGCAAGTTCGATTCCCGTGATGCCAAATGGCGATTTCTCTAAGCCGCGTGATTTCTCTTCTTCGGTATGTGGGGCATGGTCGGTGGCGATCACATCGATCGTTCCATCTTTGATGCCCTCAATGAGAGCGAGTCTATCTTCTTCGCTTCTAAGAGGTGGGTTCATTTTCCAGTTTCCGCTTTCTTGGAGCATCGAATCATTTAATAAAAGGTAATGTGGCGCGGTCTCGCAGGTGATATGGATGCCTTCCTTTTTGGCTTTGCGGATGAGCTCCACGCTTTCTTTGGTGGAAATGTGGCAGACGTGATATCTGCATCCGGTCTTTCTAGAAAGCTCAATATCCCTGGCAATTTCCATGTATTCGCTCGCGGAGCAGATACCTCTATGGCCATGGGCTTTGGCGTATTCGCCATCATGAATGTAGCCGCCTTTGAGGAGTTCGTTGACCTCGCAGTGGGCGACGATCATCTTGTCTAATTCCTTGGCCTTCATCATGGCCTTGAGCATCATCTCTTCGGTCTGGACGCCAACGCCATCGTCGGAGAAGGCGCAGACTTTGTCTTTGAGGTCTTCCATGTCGGAAAGCTCATCGCCTTTCTCGCCTTTGGTGATAGAGGCGTATGGGTATACGTGTATGCACGCATCCTTAGCGATGATGTCCTCTTCGATCTTCAAGGTCTCAAGGCTATCTGGGACAGGTTTGAGGTTTGGCATCGTGCAAACCGCGGTGTATCCGCCATGAGCAGAGGCCTCGGTTCCGGTTTTGATAGTCTCTTTATAAGAAAAACCCGGCTCTCTGAGATGGACATGAACATCAAGGAAGCCGGGAATGAGAACATAAGAGGCATCAGGTTTGAGATGGCTAAGAAGAGAAAAAGCGGAAACCAAATGCTGAAGGTCAAAGTCGACCTTAGCTCTTCCGCTTTCGATTTTGATTTTTAAATTCGACATATCAGTTCTCCTACCGATATGGGATTCCTTTGGAACCCTGTAAAAATATATAGATACTCAATTGATGATTCAAGGCTTTTTTCAAAAAAATAAAAAGACCCTGAATGTAAGGTCTTTCATTTGATGAATTTGTGCCCTTTTTCGAGAGCGTCCTTTTCCCATTTTGGGGTCTCTCCGCTCTCTTCCTCGGCCAGAAGTTTCTTGTCTTGCTTGCTAAGAGGAAGCTTTTCGAAGAGGTCTGGGCGATGTTCCTTCGTGAGGATCAAAGCCTTCTTCCTTCTCCACTTGGCGATGGCCTCGTGGTTACCGCTATATAAGAGGTCAGGAACCTTCTTTCCGTCGAACTCATATGGCTCGGTGTATTGAGGATACTCAAGGATTGGTTCATTGAACGATTCATCGGTTAAAGAATCCTGGGAGATGGCTCCATCGAGAAGTCTGACGACGGAATCGATAACGGACATGGCTGGGATCTCGCCGCCAGTAAGAACGTAATCACCGATTGAGAGAAGCTCATCGACATAGTCATTTACTCTCTCGTCAATCCCTTCGTAATGTCCGCAAACGAGAACGATATGTTCAAGTTTTGCATAGGATTTTGCGATTTTTTCGTTATATGTGGTGCCTCTAGGGGAGAAGAGAACCTTATGGCTATTTGGGCCAGAGACCTTCTTTAAGGCATCAACGATTGGCTGGCATTTCTGGATGAGTCCGGCGCCTCCTCCGATTGGTGGGGTGTCGGTTCTGCCATATTTGTCCGTGGTGAAATCGCGGATCTGAACAATCTCGATTTCCGCGCATCCTTTGGATATGGCCCTTTTGATGATGGAGTTGCTTAAAACACCTTCGAACATCTCAGGGAAGAGTGTTAAAACAGTGATCTTCAAAGCAAGCCCTCCATGACATTGATGGTTATGACTTTATTATCGATGTCGACGTTTTTGATGAAAAGTCCGTCTTTGAATGGCACATAAACGTGTTTCTTCTCAGCGGTGGTGACCGACAAGGTTCTGACCTTTGAGTATTCAAGGACTTCATCGACGATTCCGATGACGCGATTCTCATCAAGATAATCGACGACTTTGCAGCCGATTAAGTCGGCATAGCGGTAGAAACCTTCTGGAAGGGTAGCTTTCTCTTTGTCCATCTCAATGGCGAAGCCTTTGTATCCTTCGATGGCGTTGATGTCGCCATATTCCTCGAAGGAGAGGAAGTAGTAGTCTCCGGAATCCCTGAAACTTTTGACTGTAGCAGGGAATCTCTCGTTTGTTTTCTCGTCATGAAGAGACAACATGGTCCCTTTCTTAAATCTTTGCTTAGCAAAAGAAGTGAGGGATTTGCATCTGACCTCACCCTTTAACCCGAAGGGCTTAAGAATGTAACCAAGTGTGATGTATTCCATAAGAGAAAAAGGAGGACGCTTATTCGGCGTCCTCTTTATCGTCATGCTTTTCGTTGAAGCTCTCGAATTTAAGGTGAATTCTGAGGTTGGAGTTGTCGGCTTTGCCAACGATTCCAATAGCTTCGCGGAGGGCGTTTGCGATCGCTCCATGCTTGCCGATTAAGCGGGCGGTGTCATCATCTTCTGCGACGATGAGGAGGGCCACATCTTTCTCGGTGCTGCCTGGGAGCTCTCTGACCATGATGGATTCAGGATGCTCGATGAGGGGATCGACAAGACCGTGGATTACTTTCTCGTAATCCATTATTTAGACTCCTTTTTAGCCTTTCCTTCGGCGAATTTAGCCATGATGCCTTTGCGGCTGAACATAGCACGGACGCTGTCGGAAGGGATGGCGCCATTCTTAAGCCATTTCATAGCGAGCTCTTCGTTGATAAGAGCTTTCTCTTCTCCGAGAGCTGGATCGTAGGTGCCGATCTGCTCGATATAACGGCCATCTCTGGAAGAGCGGCTGTCAGCGGCGACGATGCGGTAGAAAGGGTCTTTGTGGCGGCCAATGCGGGCCAATCTGATTTTAACCATAATTTGCTTGTTCTCCTTTTCCGAACGTAATCATAGGCTTATGATATAGACCTGTCAAGTATTTTTGCTTGACACCAAAACGCGTTACATTTCAATCTCCGTAGGTTTTTGCTTGCGAGGGACTTATCGAGCGCGTAATATATTCGGTGCGCGAAAGCGATACGCAGGCTCCGCCGTCTGTCACTAGACGTGAACCTGAAGAGCAAATTCTAAGTTAGGAGGAAAAGATTCATGAACAACAACATTGTCAATGAGATCACTGCCAAGCAGATTCGCGAAGACATCCCACAGTTCTCCAGTGGTGACACCGTCAAGGTTTACTACCGTATTGTCGAGAACAAGAAAGAGCGTATTCAGGTCTATGAGGGCGTCGTTATCCAGCGTCGCGGTCATGGTGTCAGCGAAACCTTCGTCGTCAGAAAGATGTCCAGTGGCGTCGGCGTGGAAAGAACTTTCCCAGTCAACTCCCCAAGCATCGCTAAGATCGAAGTTACCCGTTACGGTAAGGTTCGTCGTGCCAGAATCCACTACATGCGTGGACTCAGCGGCAAATCCGCCCGTATCAAGCAAGGCAAAGCCCCAAAAGCTGCCGAAGCTAAGTAAATCTCAAGAAGTGACTAGAACCGCCCTTTCAATTGAGGGCGGTTTTATTTTGTCTTAATTCATAAGAATTCTTATACTTTATTAGATGAACAATCAGCAGCAGAAGAACGTCCATTATTTCCCTGGCCATATGGCCAAGGCTCTCCGCGAGATGGCTCCTTTCATCAAGAACGCCGATATCGTGGTTGAGGTTGCCGACGCGAGAGCGCCATTTTCAACGCGTAACCCGATGCTTCACGAACTCATCGGAAGCAAACCTCACCTGATTGTCCTTTCCAAAAACGACAAAGCCGACACCTTGGTCACGGCAAGGTGGATTTCCAAATATAACCAAGAAGGCATCACTTGCTTTGCAAGCAACCTCAAAGGCGAGAAGGTCTTTAAGGTCCTCAATGAGATGAGCGAGCCTCTTGTCATCAAGAAGCGCGAGAAAGAAAAGAAGCTTGGAATGAAGAAGCAGCCTCTTAAGCTTCTCATCGTCGGCATCCCTAACGTCGGCAAAAGCACCCTTATCAATAACCTCGCCGGGAAGAGAGTGGCCAGAGCGGCTAACACCCCAGGCGTAACGAGAAGCGAGCAGTGGATCAAACTCTCCGGAGACTTTGTCTTGCTCGACACCCCAGGCATCCTTCCAATGAACTACGAAGGACCTTTAACCGCGAAGCGTTTAGCCATCCTTGGAAGCATCAAAGAAGATGTCCTTCCTCTTGATGAGCTATATCGTTTCTTATTCGTTTTCCTTCGCGAAAATTACAAAAATTGCATGCAAAACCGCTACGGAATTGAAGATCTTGGCAAACTTGAAGCCGAAGAAGTGCTAGAGATTGTCGCTAAAAACCGTGGCTATCTTTTGAAGAATGGAGCCCCAGATACAGACAAGGCGACATCCTCGATCTTCAAAGACCTTCAAGAAGGCTACTTTGGCAAAATCAGTTTAGAGAAACCTAATGCTTAATAAGGAAAAGGAATTCTATTCGACCTCTTGCAAACTCATCGTTGGAGTCGATGAGGCAGGACGTGGCCCTCTTGCTGGGCCTGTTTTTGCGGCTGCCGCATTATTCGCTCCAGACTTCGCAGATGAATTGATCGACGATTCCAAGAAACTCACCGCCAAGAAACGTGAAGCCCTTTTCGATGTGATTAAGGAAAAGGCCCTTGCCTATGGCATCGCTTCCGTCAGTGCGGACGACATTGACAAATACAACATCTATGAAGCCACCAAGATCTGCATGAAGAAAGCCATCGAGCAGATCGGCATCGATTATGATCTCATCATCACTGACGCCATGCCTTTATATGTCAAAGGCAAGAAAGTCATCGCCATGATTAAGGGTGATGCTCAGTGCCTAAACGTCGCTGCAGCCTCAATCCTCGCCAAAGTCAGCCGTGACAGATATATGGATGAGCTTGATAAGCAATATCCTGAATATGGCTTCGCGAAACATAAAGGGTACGGAACCAAAGCCCATATAGATGCCATCATGAAGTATGGCCCAATTGACCATATTCACCGCAAAACATTTGCACCAATCAAGTTCCTCATCGACGATAGCCCAAAACTCTGTTAAAGATTTTCGGAAAAACATGGATTTCCTCTCTATATGAAATGTGGAGGGTTCCATGCAATGCTAAAACCAAACCAGATTCTTCATTATCTCGCCCTTAAGTACGAGGGCGACTGGGACAAAATATCCCAAGCCATAAGAGGCAAGGAAATACCAGACGACGACACTTATAAGAAGCTTGTTTCGACATGCCATAGTAAGTTCGTCACTTTGGTCGACCCTGAATATCCTTCAGCCCTTAGACAATCTTTCAAACCTCCCATCGTTCTCTTTTACTACGGGGATTTATCTCTATTAGGAAATGGGTCCAAATGCATTTCCTATGTTGGCTCAAGGAATTCGAGCCCATATGGCAATGAGATGGCGAAAACCATCTGTTCTGGCCTTTCGAAGTACGGCTACAGAATAGTTAGCGGACTGGCCCGCGGAATCGATGTAGCAGCCCTTTCTGCGGCTCTAGACAGCAAAGGCGGGGCTATTGCCGTCCTCGGCAACGGCATCGATTTCTGTTATCCGAGCGAGAACACGCCCGTCTATGAAAGGATCAAGAAGGAAGGCCTCATCGTCTCTGAATACCCAGGAATGACCAAACCAACCGTTGAGACTTTCCCTCTTAGAAACCGCATCGTTGCCGGCTTATCAAAAGCGACGGTCGTAGGGGAGGCCGCTAGAAGAAGCGGAACCCTTATCACCGTCAATTACGCGATGAGCTCGAACAAAGACGTTGGTTGTGTTCCATACAGGGCTACCGACCAAAGCGCCTGCAACACTCTCATCAAAGAAGGGGCTTTTGTCATCGAAAGCCCTGAGGATGTCCTCCTCATGATTGGGGATGTCAGAGGTGAGAGAGAACCGTCGAAAACCTAAATCGACAATAAGATTGCCATGTGATTTTGACATGTTTGGCTTTTGCGTGAGCGCTTACATGGGTAAAATAACTACGAAAAAGAGGATATTTCCCATGAACAAAAAATTTATCTTTCCTATGCTTGCCGTCCTCGCATTATCAGGATGCACAAGCGTGCCAACAGTTGTTCCGACCATGGAATCTGAGGAAATGGCCGCCTACATTCCAGGCCTTACCCTCAAAGGCCTCGATGATGTGAGAGGCAACATGTATCTTCCAGAAGAAGTTGATGGACTTCCAATCACCTGGAGTTGCGACGAACCAGATATCATTCATTGCGAAGCTATCGGTGACATCGCTCCTGGTTCAGTCGAGAGACCAACAGTGGACACAACCGTTATGCTTACTGCCTCAATCACCAAAGATGGCAAAGTCGGCAGCTACACTCAGGAAGTCACCGTCAAAGGCTTAAGCTACGAGCTCACCGAAGACGATTACGTCGGTTACCTCCTTGTCACCTTCACCGGTGAAGGAAGCGCCAACGGCGAGCAAGTCTACATGTCCTTAGCGCAAGAGGATCAGGGATTCAACTTCCAGGCTTTAAATGGAAATCAGCCAGTCCTTTCCTCCATCGCTAGCGAAAAGGGCGTCAGAGACCCATTCGTCTATCGTTCCCCAGAGGGCGACAGATTCTTCATCATCGCCACCGACCTCAAGGTCAACAACAGACCAGAAGGCGGATGGAGAAACACTCCAAAAGGCTACACCTATCCAACCGTTAACGGTAAACACACCCTCATCCTTTGGGAAACCGAAGACCTCACCGATTGGGGTGATCCAAAATACATCGAAGTCGCTCCAGAGAATGCCGGTATGGCTTGGGCCCCAGAGATGACTTGGCACGAAGAGACCGGACAGTACGTCATCTTCTGGTCAAGCTGCATCATCGATGACCTCAGCTTACCAGATGATCAGAAGACCAAAGTCAAAGGCGACGCCGTCTACTACACGACCACCCGTGATTTCGAGCACTTCGGCGAAACCAAACTCTTCATCGACAACCAGACGGATGGCGTTCCAGAGAACTCCAACCATCCAAATGGCAGAAACATCATCGACGCTACCTGCACCAAGATCGGTGACCATTACTACGCCATCACCAAAGACGGTGACAACGGCGACAGAGATGGTGGCATCCGTGTCTTCAGAAGCGACGATATCCTTGACTACGAAGCCTGGGAGAAAGTCTTAGATCTCGATGAGCTTGGACTTCCAACCTCTGGCACTGGCGTCAACAGCTTTGACAATACCACCCTCGAAGGACCAGCTCTCTTCCAGTTCAACAAGTGTGACTGGGACGACCCAAATACCCCAGAGTGGTGCATCATGGGCGACAGATATAACGCCGGCAGTGGTTACCTCCCATTCTCAACAACTGACATCGAAGATACCACTGGCGCTGCCTGGAGCATCTATCCTTCCTCCAAGTTCTCTTGGGGCAATGGTGGAAAGCGTCACGGCTCCGTCCTCAAACTCACCTCGGAAGAATCCGCCGCGATTGCCGCCAAATGGCTTGCCTAATTAGTTTGAGATAAGCAATTAGCCCAGTGGATCATGATGTCCGCTGGGTTTTTTGTTGCACTGAAAACGAATTAAATTTACATTCCTGAGAAAGCAGAAAATTTTACAAAAAATCTATAAATAATCTCTTATTTATATATAAGGAAAAGGGAAATTAGGTGTTTGACAACCCAATTATCTGTTCCTATGATACCTAGCGTCGAAAGGCCGTTTACGAATGAAATTAGTTATTGTCGAGTCTCCAAAAAAATGTGATACCATCGGAAGATATTTGGGTCATGACTATAAAGTCATGGCGTCCCAAGGCCACATCAGAGACCTCTCAATGAGAGGTAAGGGAGGCCTTGGAATCGACGTCGAAGGAGGGTTTGTCCCTAACTTTGTCGTCGCCAGCGGCAAACAGAAGATCATAAACGAGCTTGCACGTGCCGCGAAGAAGGCTGATGAAGTCATTCTCGCAACCGACCCTGACCGCGAAGGAGAGGCCATTTCCTGGCATCTTGCGCAGGTCTTAGGCCTATCCGTTGAGACGACCAAACGCCTTCGTTTCCACGAAATCACCAAACCAGCCCTTTTAGAGGCTATCGATAACCCAAGCACCATCAATATGGATCTCGTCAATTCCCAAGAGACCCGTAGGATGTATGACCGCATTATCGGTTTTAAGCTTTCCTCTCTTCTTCAAAGAACCATCAAATCGAAGTCAGCCGGACGTGTCCAATCCGTCACTCTCAGGATGATCGTCGATAACGATAAAGAGATCCAAGAATTCAAGCCAGAAGAGTACTGGACCCTTGATATCGTTCTTGATATCAACGGCACCAAAGTTACCGCCTCTTTGGACAAAATCGACGGCAAAACCGCCACGATTCATAACAAAGAAGAAGCGGAAGCCCTTCTCAAACGCTTATCCGACACCTATCATGTCGCCTCTTTGACAAAGACCAAAAAACGTGTCCCATCAAAGCTTCCATTCACGACATCAACGATGCAACAAGAAGCCTATAACCGCTTCAAGTTCAGCACCTCGATGACCCAATCCCTCGCCCAGAAACTCTATGAAGGCTTGGAGGTCAACGGAGAGCATGTCGGTCTTATCACCTACATGCGTACTGACAGCACCCGCTTGAGCGATAACTTCTATTACAACCATGCCAAACCATTCATCCTTGAAACCTTCGGCGATGAATACCTTGGCAATGTTAAATTCGGAAAGAAGCAGGAGAGGATCCAGGATGCCCACGAAGCCATCCGTCCTACCGGCACTCACAGAACCCCGGAAATCGTCGCTAAATTCGTCGGAGAACGCGAGGCTAAGCTTTATAAGCTTATCTATGACCGCGCTTTAGCGTCCGTCATGTCCGACAAAGTCGAAGAAGTCACGACCGTCATCTTCGAAGAGAATGGCCTTTCCTTCAAGACCGTTGGAACCAGAACCCTTTTTAAGGGTTACGAAGCCATCTATGGTGAATTCGAAGACGATGACACCAAGCTTCTTCCTTTGATCGAAGACAACGGACTCTATAACCGCGTCGAAACCAAGAATGAGCAGAAGTTCACCAAGGCTCCTGCCAGATACACCGAAGCCCGTGTTGTTAAGATGATGGAAGAAAAAGGCATCGGCCGCCCATCAACCTACGCGAGCACCATCAAATTGCTTATTGCTCATGGATATGTCACATCCAAAGGAGGTGTCCTTACCCCGACCGAAACCGGTACCCGTACCACTTTGGTCATGGAAGATTGTTTCCCAGCCATCGTTTCCTTTGACTACACCGCCAAAATGGAGAGCCAGCTCGATGAAATCGAGGAAGGAAAACTTAAGAAGTTAGACGCCATGAATAGTTTCTATGGCCCATTCATCAAAGACCTTGAAGTTGCGACCGAAAGAATCGGAAAACGCGATCCTGCTTTAGAAAACCCAGTCGGTGTTTGCCCAGATTGTGGATCTCCTCTTGTTACAAAGAAGAGCCGTTATGGAACCTTCGTTGCTTGCTCGAATTACCCAACTTGCCATTATGTTCAGAAAGAGCCAACCAACGCTAAGTTAACTGGCGAGCTTTGCCCAGAATGCGGCAAGCCTCTCGTCGTCAGAAAAGATAAGAAGAGCGGCAAAGAATTCATCGCTTGCTCTGGCTTCCCAAAATGCCATTACATCAAGAACATCGATGGAACCGAGGCTCCAAAGAAAGAAACCTTCACTCCTGATCAATATGTCAAGCCATGCCCGAAGTGCAAAACCGGACATCTCGTCCTTAAGCATGGCAAAAAGGTTGATTTCCTTGGATGCACCAACTTCCCGAAATGCCGTCACCATGAATGGTTGACCGAGAAGAAGAAATGAAAGAAGTAACTATTGTGGGGGCAGGTCTTGCGGGTAGCGAGGCCGCCTTCTTCTTATTAAAGAAGGGATATAAAGTTCACCTCTATGAGAGGCGTCCTTTAGTTGATGACGGAGCTCATACGACAGACGCTTTCGGCGAGCTCGTTTGCTCTAATTCCCTTAAGAGCGACCGCCTTGATAATGCCTGCGGTCTTCTCAAAGAAGAGATGCGCAAAATGGACTCGATCACCATGGAAGCCGCGGAGATCGCAAGGGTTCCTGGTGGCAACGCTTTAGCCGTCGATCGTGACATATTTGCTTCAAAAATCACTGCAAAACTGACCTCTTTTCCAAATTTGGTCCTCCATAGAGAGGAAATCACCGAGCTTCCTAAAGGCCCAACAATCATCGCCACAGGACCTCTTACAAGCGAGTCTCTCATGAATGTTTTGGGCGAAGTGATAGGGGAGAAGAACCTCTCCTTCTTTGACGCTTCCGCACCAATCATCAAAAAGGATTCAATCGACTTCACCAAGGCCTATTTCAAATCAAGATTTGAGCAAGATGATGGAGCCTACATCAACTGTGGTTTCTCCAAAGAGGAATACACCAACTTCGTTAATGAACTCGTGAACGCCAAGAAAGCCTTGGTTCACGAATTCGATACTCGTTATTTTGAAGGCTGCTTGCCAATCGAGGTCATCGCCAGCCGCGGTTTCGAAACCCTTAGGCATGGACCACTTAAACCTTTTGGTTTGTGGACCGAAGAGCATCCTAGGGCTTATGCGATCGCCCAGCTTAGGCAAGACACCAAACTCGGTGATTATTACAACCTCGTTGGTTTCCAAACCAACCTCACATACCCAGAGCAGAAGAGAGTCTTCCAGATGATCCCTGGCTTAGAGCATGCGGAGTTCCTCCGTTATGGCCTTATGCACAGGAACTCATACATCAACGCTCCAAAAGCCTTGAGCGAAGACCTTTCTTTAAAGAATTCTCCAAACGTCTATATCGCCGGTCAGCTTTCTGGTGTCGAAGGTTATGTCGAAAGCGCAGCGACCGGAATCATCGCCGCCATCAACCTTTGGAGAAAGGAAGAAGGCAAAGCCTTCAACCAAGCTCCAAGATGTTCTGTCATCGGATCTTTGCTTGATTATATCCTCCATGCCGCAAGCAACAAATTCGAACCGATGAACGCCAACTGGGCAATTGTCCCAGACAGCGCGAAAGAAAAACGCGAACAGGCTATTTCAAAGGCCCTCCAAGAGATAGAATCTTATTGGAGAGACGCCAATGAATAAGGTTGAGAAAGAATACTTAGATTTTCTTAAAGCCAAACTTTATAGCGAACACACCCTCGATTCTTATCAAAGAGACATCGATTCCTTTTTCGTCTACCTTAACAAAGAAGGCCTTCTTTTCGATGCCGTTACTAAAGTAAACATCCGTAACTTCCTTAGTGAAGAGCTCGGTAGGGGAGTCTCAGCCAGATCCTGCCAAAGAAGGATAACCGCCCTTCGTCGTTTCTATGACTATCTAGCACA
Source organism: Bacilli bacterium (assembly GCA_017540455.1). Taxonomy (GTDB): domain Bacteria; phylum Bacillota_I; class Bacilli_A; order RFN20; family CAG-826; genus UBA4951. The sequence continues at coordinate 12,608 of JAFYAZ010000006.1, forward strand.
CCAGCAATATGTTGTCGTTAACCCATTCCTTCAGGTCACCGCACCAAAGAAGGGAGTCCGTTACCCTGACACTCTAACGGTTGAACAAGTCAACGAGCTTCTGAAAGAAAACGCCAAAAGAACCGACGACTTCATGCTTCGCGACCAAGCAATACTCGAACTCATGTATGCCTCTGGTGTCCGTGCCAGTGAACTCGTCAACATCAAGATGAGGGAGATCGATTATCGTTCGAGGACCATCAAGGTATATGGCAAAGGGAAGAAAGAGAGAATCGTTCCTTTTGGAAGAACCGCTGAGATGGCCATGAGGAAATACGCTGAGAAATCTAGGCCTGTCCTAGCCTCCCTAAGAAACAGCAACAAGTCTCAAGAATCCTTCTTCCTTTCAGGAAAAGGGGAGAACCTCACAGTCAGAGGTTTGGAATATATCCTCAAGCAGGTCGAGATCAAAACAGGATGCCGTTATGGTCTCCATCCACATGAGATGAGGCATAGCTTTGCTACCCATCTTTTGGACAATGGAGCGGACCTCCGACTCATCCAAGAACTCCTTGGTCATGAGTCCCTTGATACGACTCAGATTTATACTCACGTTTCGAAGAAAGCGATGTTGAAGGAGTACTCAGAACACTTCCCTCGTCAGAAGAAAAAAACGAAATAACCCCTGCAAAAATGGGGTTTTTTACTTTTCGGTTGATATGAGTTTTACTTCTTCCTTGTAAGGAAGGAGGCTTTTTTGTATACTTTACTTCGGCTTTTCTTTGAAAAGGAAAGCTAATACACACCTCATGGATTGAGCACCGTGTTCCCAAAGACGGGCAAAGAAGCTTAAAAAGCGTCTTGGGTGGTCAGCTCCTAGAAGTGAGGGAGGCATAAACAAATGGAGGTCACAGAATGAGTGACGAAATGAAAAAGGTTGAGGCCGTTGAGGCCGAAGCCGCTGAGGAACAAGCTGCCCCAGCTGCT
>JAFYAZ010000040.1 GCA_017540455.1 Bacilli bacterium
ATTTTTTGTTTCTCCTATTTTGGGCAACTAATTATAACTCTTGCGTAGCAAAGAAAAACAAAAAGCACTTCCTTTTTTGCGTATAAAGGACATACAATAGGCACGACAAAAAGGAGGTATCAACATGATCGAAGAAAAGAACGAAAACCAAGAGACCGAAGAAATCGAAAAGGTCGAACCGGAAAGCGAAGAAATAGAAACTCCGATCGATGAGGTTACCTCTGAGGAGATCACCCAATCGAGATTTGGCCCAGAAGACCTTGAGGCTGCGATCAAAACCCGCGACAGAAAAGCCCTAAGTGAGATTTTCGAAACCATTCCTGACGCCGATATCGCTGAGGCTGCGGAAGAGATTGATATCAAAGAGCTTATTACCTTATTTAGGTATGCTAAGCCTTCGATGACCGCGCCTTTATTCGCCGAGCTCAGCCAAGACAAGAAAGAAGAGCTTGTCACCGCCATGAGCGACCGCGAACTTATTGCGATGATCAACGAGCAATACGCCGATGACGTCGCCGATACCGTTGATGACATGCCTTCGAACCTTGCAAGACGTGTTCTCAAAGCCGCTAGCCCAGACATGAGGAAGGACATCAACCACCTTCTGAAGTATGAAGATGACACCGCCGGTGCCATCATGACCACCGAGTATCTCGAATGCAAAGATACCGCGACTGTCAAAGAGACCATCGAACTCGTCCGTACCAAAGGTAAGGATGCGGAAACCGTCTATACCATCTTCGTCAAAAACAAAGCACGTAAGTTCGTCGGAACCGTCGACTTAGATGACCTTATCTGGTCGAAAGAAGACCAAACCCTTGCGGAAATCATGAACAAAGACGCGCCATACTGCCACGTCAACACCGATAAGGAAGAAGTCGCCAACATGTTCCGTAAGTACGACCTTAACGCCATGGCCGTCCTTAATAAGGACGATTGCCTCATCGGTATCGTCACCGTCGACGACGCTGTCGACGTCATGGACGAAGAGGCCACCGAAGACTTGGAGAAGATGAACGCCATCACCGCTCTCGAGGATAGCTACCTTGAGACCCATCCAGTCTTGATGATGAAGAAATGCGTCCCATGGATCATCGTCCTTTTGATCCTTGGCACCCTTTCCTCAATGATCCTTTCCATTTTCCAGGATAGACTTGCCGTCCTTCCTGTTCTTGCCGCATTCATCCCTGTCCTTATGGACACTGGCGGAAACGCTGGCGGTCAGACCATCGCTCTTATGATCCGCGGTCTTGCCCTTAAGGAATTCGAGCCAAAAGAGTTCTGGAAGATCCTCGGAAGAGAAATCAGAAGCGCAGCCCTCATTTCCCTTTGCATCGCTGCCTTCGCCTTCTTCTGGTTCACGATGGAGCAATACACCGGCATCGTCCATAACACCTTGGCGGATGCCGCTTGGCTTGCCGATAACGGATTAGCGTATGACCCAGACCACTGGGGAACCATCTGGAATGGCAATGTTTGGAGCATGGGTTACTTCATCAACGTCATCAAGATCTCCGCAATCGTTGCCGGAACCCTCTTCGTCACAACGATCGCGAGCAAAATCGTCGCTGTTTTGCTTCCTCTTGGAGCCGCTGCTCTCAAGAAAGACCCAGCGATCGTTTCCCAGCCATTGCTCACTACCATCATCGATGGAACCTCGCTTCTCATCTACTTCGGCGTTGCCGAATTACTCGTTCTCCAGTTCCTTGGAGCCGCATAATTGAAGCAATTTCATAAACTCATTGATATTAAAAACCGAGGTGAGTATAATTCACCTTGCCGCGGGAATGGCGGAATGGTAGACGCGTACGTTTGAGGGGCGTATGGGGCAACCCGTGTCAGTTCAAGTCTGATTTCCCGCACCAACTTAAAAAATGGTTCGACAGATCGTTGTCGAACTTTTTTCTTTTTAAGGATTTATAATAGTTTTGACAGGGATTTTTGAAGATAGACTATGAAACACATCGTTATCCTTTCAACGTTATTTGTCATCGGTTCACTCTTTGGTTGGGTGCTTGAGCTCTTCTTCCGCAGGTTTGTTTCCCAGAAGAAATGGATGAACCCAGGCTTCTTAACCGGACCTTATTTGCCTATTTATGGATTTGGGGTCGCTTTCCTATATGGCATTAGCAACATCCCTTTAGGAATACCCAATGAGATCGTTGATGTCATTGTCCGCATCCTCTTAATCGGTGTCGCGATGACCCTAGTCGAATTTGTCGCTGGCTTGATCTTCATCAAAGGTTTTGGAGTCAAGTTATGGGATTATTCGAACCGTAAAGGAAACATCATGGGAATCATCTGCCCGATCTTCTCTCTTGCCTGGCTGGCAGTTGGTTCGCTTTATTATTTCCTTTTGAATCCGATTCTCGTTGAGGGCATCAGCTGGCTAAGCGATAACCTCATCTATACGTATTTCATCGGCATCGTCATCGGTGCGATGGCAGTCGATTTCGCCTATTCGATCCATTTGGCCACCCAACTTAAGTCCATCAAAGAATCCGCGGATGAGAGATTCGAGGACCTGAAGAAGAGATGGAAAGAAAGGATAAAGGCCATCCGTTCAAAGAACAAGTAAGTGCTTAAGCACTTTTTTTGTTATCCCCCTATGGTATATTTGTCATCATGGCACTCGTTGAACTAAAAGACATCGAATTCAATTACAGTGACAAAGAGCTCTACAAAAAGGTCTCTTTCAAGGTCAATAGCGGAGAGCATTGCTGCCTCGTCGGAAGCAACGGTTCTGGCAAGACCACTATTTTGAATATCATCGTTGGCGAACTCAAAGCGGACAAAGGCCAAGTCATCTGGGAAAGCGGGGTCACCCATTCCTATCTCGATCAACAGCTTAAGGTCGCCCAAGACATGCCTGTCCACCAATACCTCTATGGCGTCTACGAAGATCTTTTCGAAAAAGAAAAGAGAATGAACGAGCTCTATGAACAAAGCGCATTAGATGGGGCAAATTTCGAAAAATTGCTGGCAAAAGCCGATCGAATTCAAACGGAACTCAATGAAAGAGGGTTCTACGCCCTTCAAGAAAAAGTCGGAAAGCTCACTGATGGTTTAGGCTTCCTCAAAGAGAATCTTGAGGCTCCTTTAGCCAAGCTTTCCAGCGGCCAAAGAGAGAAAGCATATCTCGCCAAAATGCTTCTTGAGGAAAAAGACTTCCTCATCATGGACGAGCCTACTAACTTCCTTGACGCCACACAGGTTGATTGGCTTGCTAGATACCTCATCTCATATCCAAAAGCTTTCCTTGTTGTCAGCCACGATCAGGAGTTCCTAAAAAGAATCGCTACAGTCGTCTTCTGCTTAGAGAATCAGACTGTCACAAGATACAAAGGAACTTTTGAGCATTATCTAGAGCAGCATGAGCTCGACAGAGAACAATACGAAAAGAACTACAACGCTCAACAAAGGTACATCAAGAAAGAGGAAGACTTCATCGCTAGACATATCGTCAGAGCAACCTCCTCTAGAGCCGCCAAATCTAGAAGAGCGAGACTCGCTCACCTTGATGTCATGGAAGCGCCGGGCAAATCCGTCATCAAAGTCCATTTCTCTTTCCCTTACACTCACCCAGTAGGCCAGAAACCTCTTATCGTTGAGAACCTTGAAATCGGATATGGCAAACCACTTCTTGATCCAATCTCTTTCATATTGAAAGAAGGAGAGAAGATTGCCATTCTCGGACAAAACGGCGTTGGCAAAACAACCTTCCTTAGAACCATTCTTGGGAAGATTCCTTCACTAGGCGGTGAATACAACTGGTTAGACGGCATCGTCGTCAATTACTTCAACCAAGATGAGGTGATCGATATGTCGCTCAGCCCATTCGATTACATCCATAACCAATATCCGGGTTTGACTAACACGCAGGTGCGCACCGCATTAGGCGCGACTGGCGTAAGGAAAGAACTCGCCATGAGACCGATGAAGGAACTCTCTGGCGGAGAGGTCACTAAAGCTAGGTTCGCTTTGATGAGCTTGAAGAAGAGCAACTTCCTCGTCTTTGACGAGCCGACCAATCACCTTGACCAATCAGCAAAAGATTCGCTTTTCGAAGCGATTGAGAAATATCCAGGCTCAGTCATCATCGTCAGTCACGAAAAAGACTTCTATGATGGCTTAGTCGATTATGAGATGCACTTCTAATTGAGGCGTTTCTTCTCTCTGAAACCAAAGAGATAAGTAAGCGGACGGAAAATGATGAAGCGCCTCCAATATTCGTAACCGAGGACTTCACTGTTATAGTTGGCGACGTTTCTTCTGTAATTGGCGTTAAGATCTTCTAAGGTCGTCCAATAGATTTCGTAATCTTTATCCCCTTCAAAGAGAGGGTATTTGTGGCCCAAAAGAGCGAGCCTTTTTTCAAAATCATTCAGCAAAACCACATTATTTTCGATATCTTCGCCCTTCATGGACTCAAGCTTCATCCATCTGACTTGGGCTGCGGCTTTGTTAAGCGACGAAGAGAATTCTGCCTTCTTCTCATCGAACATGGCATAGATGGTCAAAAGGATGTCTTTCTTCTCAATGAAAAGGACGCTGAAAGCAACCGTCCTCTTCTCAAGTTTGCCTTTGAAGCTGAGGACATTAGAGATATCGATCACCAAAAGGGCAAGCCAAACGAGGATGATGATCGAGAGAATGTAAAGAAGTAATTGCCACCATTCCATGCCGTAATATTCTAAAGTCCCCTTGCCTCATTTTCAAATTGGGCATTTTTGCATTTAGCAAAATTCCTCTTCCTCCAAATTGAGAAGAGAAGCGCAAAGTAATATACTTTGAATAAATAGTGAGGAATAAAGATGAGCAAACCGATTGTAGCGATCCTCTATGACTTTGATGCAACCTTGGCGACAAGCGACATGCAGAACTTCTCTTTCATCCCTTCTTTGGGCTTAACTCCTGCGGAGTTCTGGGGCAAAACCAAAGAATTCTCCGAAAAAACCGGATGTGAAAGGACCTTAGGCTATCTCAACACGATGATGACCGAATGCAAGAAGCGCGGAATCAAAATGAGTCCGTCTTTTCTTCATGAGCAAGGCAAGGGCATCAAGTTCTGGCCAGGCGTTGAGGAATGGTTCGAGAGAATCAACAAATTCGGTGAGGAAAACGGCGTCGAGGTTGAGCATTATCTTGTCTCCTCTGGCAACACAGAGATCGTCGAAGGCTGCTCCATCTACAAATACTTCAAGAAGGTCTATGGCTGCGAATTCCTCTTCGATGAAAACGATGAGCCGATCTGGCTAAAGCGCGTCATCAACTACACGATGAAGACCCAGTATTTCTACCGCGTCTCCAAAGGCGCATTCGACCCGAATGACGATATCGGCGTTAATGAAAAGAACCGCAATAGAAGAGTCCCATATAGCAACATCGTCTATATCGGGGACGGACTTACTGATATCCCTGCCATGATCTTGGCGAAAGAGAACGGCGGCCACTCAATCGCCGTCTACCCAGAAGGCAAAGAAGACAAAGTCGTCGATGAGCTTTATAACGATGGCCGCGTCAACTATGTTTGCCCTGCCGATTACCGCGAAGGCAAAGAGCTTGATGCCATCCTCCGTCTCATCATCAAGGGTGTCTCCATCAACGAGTCCCTTAAACAAAGAGGCGCCAAGTACAAGGAGCAAATGAAATAACGATGGTCTTCGATTTCACCTCCACACATAACTACGCCGTCCTCCTTATGGGCGGCAAAGGTCTTAGGCTCAACGCTGAAACCCCAAAACAATACATGATGGTCGCCGGCCAAGAGCTTTTTGTGTACGCGGCGAAGACCCTTTCCGAATCCCGTTCGATCGACTTCATCATCTATGTCGTTCCAAAGAGATTTAAAGAGAAAACTGAAGAAATCCTCCGCAAAAACGGCTTAAATAAGAAACCTCACGCCATTGTTGAGGGTGCCGAGGAAAGAGAATTATCCTGCAAAAACGCAATCTGGTTCCTTAGAGAAAACAGGGTCAATCCACATTCCTTAATTCTCGTTCATGATGCCGATAGACCTAACGTCACCGAGGATATGATTTCGAGGAATATCTTCGAAGCCACTAAGAGCCAAGCGGCCGTCACCGCCATCAAAGCGGACGACTCCATGGCCCTCATCAAAGACGGCGCAATCGATATGTACGTCGATAGGTCTAGCGTCGTCAGACTCCAAACCCCACAGACCTTCTCATACGCCCTTCTCTATTCGTCCTTCCTTAGGACTGAGGACGCTGGTTCATATACCGATGAAGGCTCTCTCGTCGCAAAAGCGACAGGAACGAAAGCCACCATCGTTAACGGCGACCCATCCAACTACAAGATCACGAATGAGAACGACCTAAAGATATTTGAGCAATCGAGGAAAAAGAAGAAATGACCGAACACAGCAAAAAAGGCGACATCTTAGAAGGCACCGTCGTCAAGATCTACCCAAAATACGCCATCCTTCTTTTCAACAACAACGAGACTGGCTTGCTCCACATTTCTGAGCTCACGAACTCCTATGTCCGTAACTTCACGAGTTTCGTCCAAGCCGGAAATATCTACAAAGTCAAAGTCATCGACTACGACGAGAAGAAGAACTTCATGCGCGTGAGCGCTAAAGCCCTCTCCCCAGAAGAGAAGAGAGAATCCCTTAAGAAGGAGCCAATCCCACTCGACAAAGTCTCTTTCGAAGCCCTCGAAAAGATGCTTCCAGAATGGATTAAGAACGAAACAGAGGAGGATCAAAAATGATCATCAAAACACTTACCGACCATCTCGTGGACAAGGTCGACTTCGCCGCTTATCAAGAAAGCGTGAATGAGATCCACAAAGCCATTATCAATAAGACCGGAGCCGGAAACGACTTCCTTGGCTGGGTCGATTACCCAGAGACCTACAACAAAGAAGAACTTGAGCAAATCAAGAAATGGTCCAAATACGTCCGTGAGAACTATGATGTCCTCATCGTCTGCGGCATTGGCGGCTCATACTTAGGCGCCCGCGCTGCGATCGAAGCCATCAACGGAACCATCCTCAAAGGCAAACCAGAGATCCTTTTCATGGGTCAGACCTTCGATCCAACTTATGTTGCCGAATGCCTTGAATACCTCAAAGACAAGAAGTTTGCCATCAACGTCATCTCCAAGAGCGGAACCACCACTGAGACTTCCGTGGCCTTCCGTCTCCTTAAGGAATATCTCGAAAAGAGGGACGGCGTTGAGTTTGCGAGAAAATCCATCTTCGCCACCACCGACGCCAATAAAGGCGCTCTCTTAGAGCTTTGCAAGAAAGAGGGCTATGTCCGTTTCGTCCTTCCAGATGATATCGGCGGCCGTTATTCCGTCCAGACCGCTGTCGGCCTCTTCCCAATCGCTTGCGCTGGCATCAATCCAGAAGCCATCCTTAGAGGATCCGCTAAAGCGAGAGAAGACGCCTCAAACCCAGACCTTAAAGTCAATGAGTGCTACAAATACGCCGTCATCCGCCATGAGATGTGGGCCCATTACAAGAAAGCCGTTGAGATGTTCATCACCTATGTCCCAAGCTTCGTCCAGATCGGCGAATGGTGGAAACAGCTTTATGGCGAAAGCGAAGGCAAAGAGAAGAAAGGCCTTCTCCCAGATAGCGCGACCTTCTCCACTGACCTCCACTCCCTTGGCCAGTTCATCCAGGATGGCAGCCCAGTCTTCTTCGAGACCACTCTCTATTTAGGAAAGCACCGTCACGAAGTGAAAGTCCCTCATGACGAAGATAATCTCGATGGACTTAACTACCTTGAAGGAAGAACCCTTGGAAGCATCCAGGACAAAGCCTTCGAAGGAACCATCAAAGCCCACACCGAAGAAGGCGGCAACAATAACGTCGTCCTTGAGCTTGAGGAAATGAACCCATTCAACCTTGGTTATCTCTTCTACTTCTTCGAGAGAGCTTGCGCGATGAGCGCTTACCTCAACGAGGTCAACCCATTCAACCAGCCAGGCGTCGAAATCTACAAGAAGAACATGTTCCATCTTCTTGGAAAACCTGGTTTCTAAAAACATCGACAAAAAAATAATCCGTGGCGGTTCTGCCACGGATTTTTTGTTTTTTTATTTGTCGTTATAGAAGAAGATGCCGAATGTTCCTGGGCCAGCGTGGCAGGAAATCGTTCCCATCGCTTCGTGGAGGATGATTTCCTTGAAGCCGAACTCTTTTAGACGGGCACAGGCTTTGTCCAATAAGTCTTGATCAATCTCGGTATAGGCAACGAAGACACGGGTGAGGTCCATGTTCCTATTGGCAGTCAATGTCTCCTCCAAATAATCGAAGACCCATTTCTCTTTCTTTCCGCGGAACTTCTTGCCACAGACCATACGGCCATCGCTAAGAAGGATCTGAGGGCGGAGCTTAAGAAGGTTTGCGCCAAGCATCGCAAGAGCGTTGCAGCGGCCTCCCTTATAAAGATAGTCGACTGACTCAAGGGCGAATGAGCCATGCATGTATTTGGCTCTCTCGTCGATGATGTCGCAGACTTCTTTGAAGGATTTGCCTTGCTCGATTAATTCTCTAGCGTAGATGGCTTGGAGAGCGATGCCGCCAGAGAGGTTAAGGGAGTTGACGATATGGACTTTGCCACCGAAGGACTCTGCCGCTTCAATGGCGTGCTCATAGGTTGAGGAGATCTTGGCACCGATGCAGAAATGGATGAGATAGTCATGATCCTTAAGGAGATCTTCGAACCTCTTCCTATATTCTTCGGCGTTGATGGCGCTCGTCTTAGCAAGCTTTCCGGTCTTAGCGGTGTAGGCGAAAATGTCCTTCGCACCATACTCACCGTCGAGAGCGGATTCGTCTCCGAAGATGAGGGTGTAAGGGATGATATGTATATGATATTTGGCAGCCTCGTCCTTTTTGAGGTCGAGAGAAGATTCTGAACTGATTGCGATTTTTTCCATGGGCATAATTATATTGATTTATAGGTTTTTGAAAAGCGGAAAAATGCCGATAGTATCTAGTATTATTTACTACCTCCATTTGCTATAAAAACTACGTAATGTTCAAAAAATCCCTCTCCATCTAGGAAAGGGATAAATAGTTAGTTATCGCTTACTTCTTTTCGAGGAAAGCCTTCACATCATCTTTTATCGCCATGAAGGCATCAACAAGTTCTGGATCGAAGTGGGTTCCGCTTTCTTCCTGGATGGTCGCAAGAGCCTTTTCAAACGGCCAAGGTTCCTTATATGGTCTTCTGCAAGTAAGGGCATCGAAGACGTCAGCGATGGCGACGATTCTTGCGCATAGTGGCGTTTCGTCTCCCTTAAGCCCACGAGGATAACCAGTGCCATCCCATCTTTCATGGTGGCCGCCAGAAACCTGCTTAGCGGTTGTCAAATATTCGGAAGAAGCGCCGATATCCTGAAGAGCGAGCTCAATGATCTTCTCACCTTCAAGAGTGTGTTCTTTCATGACTTCGAATTCCTCTTTGGTGAGCTTGCCAGGCTTATTGAGAATGGCGTCAGGAATCTTGATCTTACCAACGTCATATAAAGCGGCTGCGATAGCAAAATTGTCAAGGAACTCCTCGGTAAGGACATCTGTATATTTGCCTTCTTTGACGAGTTCATTGGCAATCATGCTTGAGTACCTGGCAGTACGGGTCGTATGGTCGGCTGTGCACTTGTCTCGTGATTCGATGATTTCGGCAAGGGCGAAGACGACGCCTTTTTGGGTGGCGATGAGCTTAGCGGCTTGCTCCTCGATCTTGAGGATGCTTTCTGCAGCGAGGTCCATCATGCTGTGACTAAGTTCGGAGAGGTTAGAAATCTCATCCTTGCCCCTAAGCTTGACAAGGCCTTTTCTTGCTTTGCTTGTGAGCCACTTCTTTGGACCGATAGCTTCGTAAGCGCGGATTTCGGAATCGACAATCTTGAGAGGAACGATGAAGAAGTATCTGATGTTATGGATGAGGACGGCGCCGCCAATCAAGAAGACGAACGCCTCGACGGAAAGAATCCTGACGGCATTGGAGAAGACATGGACGCTGATCATCGAAACATCGATATTCGCGACCGCGTAAGCGACCGTATTTCCAGCGTTATCTTTGATTGGGCAATAGTAACTGAAGAAGTTTCCGTGCTCGCCGTTATGGGTGACGTAAGTCTCAATCGCGTCATTCTTCATGAATTCTTCATATTCATCTCCGTGAGGGAGAGGCTTGCCAAGATAGTCCATGCCAAACTTGAGATCGAGGACGGTTGTGCCGTCGGTCGTGAAGACATAGACATCCAAGACGTTTTCGTTTGAGACCTTGATCGACTCTAAGCCAGTGTATGTGTTCGCGTATCCGTAAGCGCTTGGGTTCTGGTGGATTTCCTCGGAGTGGGCAATCCAAAGATTGACCTCATCACCATCGACGACGTAGGTGACCGCGGTCGCATATTGCTTAGCGGTTTCGCCAGCCTCATCGAACGCGGTGTTCTGATAGGAAACGCCAAGGACGCTCGCGACAGCCACGCCAAGAAGGGTATAGGCGATCGTCATGATGGCGATGATCTTAAAATCGAGGGAATGAATGGACGACTCCTCATAGAATTTGCGTTTCACTGGCTCATTCCATGGCTTCCTTAACATGAAAGTATTTGGGAAGAATTCGATGGCTTTCTCGTTCTTTGGGTAAAGAAGGAAGACGGCGAGGATGATAGCCATCGTTATGGTCTTATCAAGCAGATCCCACAGGGAGTTCGCAAAATAACTCGCCCAGAACGGCGTCATTCCGAAGTTGTTATAGAGATCTGCGCAAAGGCTTGGGGTGATGACGTCGACATTCTGCCCATATAAGAAGTAGGTGACGACAGAGCCGACTCCGCCACCGAGGAAGGAGAAAACAAGAACGGCGAGGATGTAGCCCCACCATTTCCTGAACATTCCAGTCCTCATCATGAGGCCGGCGGCGATGGCGATGAATCCGGAGATGAAGGCGTAGTAAATCGAATCTCCGTCAAAGATGCAGTTGAGGAGGTTTGTGCCCATGCCGACGATGAGACCTGGGAAGTAACCGTAGATGCAGCTGACGAGGATCGTGAAAATGCAATCGAGGTAAAGCATGACCCCGATGCCGTGTAAGGTCGAGCTTGCCAAATAGGACACACCAAAATTGAGCCCTAAGCAGACAACTATGACTAACCAAGTAAATGGCGAGCTTATAACTCGCGCCTTCCGAAAGATCGGATTATTAACTTTCATTGATTACATTATTTCATTTTTTAAGGCAGATTGCTTAAAAATTGCTCTAATTTGTAAAAATCCCCAGCAAATCCTTTGTAAAATTTCTTTGCAACCTATAGTATCTAGCCCTTTTTTGAAAAAGTTGGTATGGTATAGGGGTTTGAGTGCTTCAAACAAGGAGTAACTATGTTAAATATTGAAAATCTCACTAAAACCTACGGCGAGAAGAAAGCCGTCGACAATTTAAGCATCCACATCGCCCCAGGCGAAATATATGGCTTCATCGGCCACAACGGAGCTGGCAAGACCACCACCCTTAAGGCTTGCGCTGGCATCCTTCAGTTCAACAAAGGCACAATCACCATTGATGGCGTCTCTATGAAGGATGATCCAATCGGCTGCAAGAAGAAGATGGCCTACATCCCAGACAACCCAGAACTCTATGACTATATGACCGGTCTTCAGTATCTCGACTTCGTCGCTGACATCTATGGCGTCTCGATCGAAGAGAGAAAAGCGAAGATCCATAAATACGCTTCCGCCTTCGAGCTTGAGAAAGACCTTCCAGCGGTTATCTCTTCATACTCACATGGTATGAAGCAGAAACTCGCCATCATCAGCGCTTGGATTCATAGTCCAAAGCTCATCATGATGGACGAGCCATTCGTCGGTCTTGATCCAAAAGCCGCCAAACTCCTCAAAGATATGATGAGAGAGATCTGCGATGAAGGCGGAGCCATCTTCTTCAGCACCCACGTCCTTGAGGTCGCTGAGAAGCTTTGCGACAAAGTCGCCATCATCAAAAAAGGCCAGCTTATCCGCTCTGGCACCATGGAAGAGGTCAAAGGCGACGATTCCCTTGAGGATGTCTTCCTTGAGTTGGAGGGTGACAAATAATGATCAAAGCTCTGCTCAAAAAGCAGTTCCTTGAGCTATTCTCCGTCTTTTTCCGTGGCAAAAACGGAAAGAGGGTAGCTGGAGGCAAAGCTGCTTTATATATCGTTCTCTACACTTTGCTCATCCTCATGGTCGTTGGTTATTCGACCATGTTCGCGATCGGCCTTGGCGCTACCTATTTCGTGAATCCTGACACTGCCTGGGCCTACTTCGGCATGGGCGCGATCGCCGCGGTCACGATCGCCATCGTCGGCAGCGTCTTCATGACCTACAACTCCTTATATTTAGCGAAGGATAACGAATTCCTTCTTTCTCTCCCGATCCAGTCCTGGAAGCTTCTCTTCGTGAGACTCTTTGGAGTCTGGTTCGCGGGATTTGCTTGGGAAAGCCTTGTCCTTCTTCCGTTCTTCGTCGTCTTCTACGCGATGGCCCCAGGCCTTGTGACTGCTTTAGGCGTCGTCTTCCAGATCCTTCTTTGGATCGGCCTTTCCTTCGTCATCCTTTTCATGACCGCCATCCTTGGATGGCTCATCGCCAAAGTCGCCACCCACTTGGGTAGATACAAAACCCTCGTCATCATCCTTCTCTTCCTCGCTGGATTTGCCGGCTATATGTTCCTCATCTCCCAGCTTGAAGGCGGAATCATGGCTCTCTTCAACGATCCAGAAGCCATCTCAGAAGGGCTTGGCGGATTTATGCCTGCGTATGCCTTTGGCAAAGCCTGTTTAGGCAGCCCGCTTCACGGCATCATCTTCTTCCTTATCAGCGTCGCTTTGTTCACTCTTGTTTATTGGGTTCTCACGATCACTTTCAACAAGATCCTCATGACCAACAACAAAGGCAAAGCGATCACCAGCAACAAACGCCAAGACAAGCAAAAGAGCGTCAATGCCACCCTCATCAAAAGAGAGTTCAAGCACTATCTCTCCAACGCGATGTACATCCTTAATTCTTCTTTGGGATACATCTTCTTGCCAATCGTTGGAATCTTAGCCCTCGTCAACCACGACGCCATCCAAGTCGCTATCCACACTATGGCGGTAGACGGCGCCGGGGATGGAGTCAGCCCAGAGGCCATCGAGGCGATGATAAAAGCCCTCCTTCCTATCGTCATCTTCTTTGCGGTCGGCTTCCTCGGTGGCACAAGCGTCATCACTGCCCCATCTGTTTCGCTTGAAGGAAAGAAGATCTCTGTCCTTCAGGCCTTCCCAATCCATATGAAGCAGGTTCTTTGGTCAAAGATCGAGTTCCACTGCCTCATCGCTCTTCCGTTTGTGATACCAAGCGTCATCATGGCTGGAATTGGCCTAGGCCTAGGGGTTCTTGACGTCATCATCGTCGTCATCCTCTCAGCCATCATGATCTTCTTCTTCGGTGTGTTTGGCCTTGCTTGCAACCTCAAATACCCAATGCTCAACTGGACGAATGAGAACGTTGCTTTAAAGCAAAGCATGTCAGTTATCTTCTGCATGCTCGTTGGAGTCCTCGCTCCACTCGTCTTTGCTCTTCTCTACTTCTTCGTCTTCATGAACTTCCTTATGCCATCAATCTATCTCCTTATCATCGCGGTCCTCTTCGGACTTGTCTCTTGGATGATTCTCAGATGGCTCAACACCAAAGGTGCGAAGAAATTTCAGTATCTAAGCTAAAAAATCAATTTTCGGACAAAAAATAGTATTTTGATAAAGTGGAATGGGAAATGTAAGCCCTTCCACTTTTTCATTCCTTATGAAATAAAAGGTTATATAATAAGTGCATAGAAGGATTCACAAACCACATTCACATTACTCTTAAGTGTTTGAAGTTTGGAGAATCCATTATTCATTTTTAAAAGGAAGGAAAATTAAAAAATGAAGAAAACCAAATTCCTGTCAGTCGCGGCTTTAGCCCTCGCTTTTGGCTTAGCCTCCTGTGGTGGCCCAGCTGGCGGACAAGAGTCAGGTGCCGAAACCGCTCCTGCTACCTCTGCTGCTACTACCTCTGTAGCAAAACCAAAAATCACTGTTTCAGCTGAAGGTGACAAGAAGACCTTAGTCATGGAAGAAACAGTCCAGCTCAGCGCCAAAGAAGGCGACAAGGCCCTCACCGGCGTCGAATGGAAATCATCCGCCGAAGCGGTCGCTACCGTCGATCAGACTGGTAAAGTCACCGCCGTTGCCCCTGGCACAGCTTCCATCTCTGCCTCTTTAGAAGGCTACAACAAAGGCTCGATCACCATCACCGTTACGAGACCTGCCCCAATCGCCACTCTTCACTTCGAAGATGCTGACCACTATGCCGCCGATGGCTGGTGGGGAACCGCAGCCGAAGGCTGGTCTCCAGAATATGAAAGAACCGATGGCAATGCTTCCGATTCGAAGTGCATCGCTCACTTAGACGCTGGCGATAAAGAAACCTTAACATTCACCTCTAGCGCCGCTATCAGCGCCGAGCTCGTCATCATGATGGCCAGCTCCGATGGCGTTACCGATATGAGCGCCGTCATGGGCGTCAAGCTCAATAACGCCGAAATCGCTATGACTGGCAAAGCCCTTACCGGCACCGGTTCAAGCAGCACCTTTGCTGAGTTCTCTCTTGGAACCCAGAACCTCATCGCTGGCGACAACGTCTTAGAGCTTTCGTTCTTAGCGTCCGCCCCATACATCGATGATTTGAATGTCTACTCCAAGCAGCAATCCACCATCGCTGTCAAAGCCGCTCCAGCCAAAGAAAGAATCGAAGTCCAGCTTGAAGCTGAAGCCACCGGCTTAAAAGCTTATATCGGCGAAGATACCCAGATCACCTTAACCAAACCAACCGACACCACTGGCGTTACCTACGCTTCCGATAAGGAAACCGTCGCCACCGTCGACGAAACCGGTAAGGTCCATGGTGTTGCCCTTGGTACTGCCAACATCACCATCAAGAAAGATGGCATGTACTCCGCCAGAGTCGAAGTCACCGTCGAAAAGAAAGTCGTCGAAGGCGAAATCAGAGTCGAAGCCGAAGATTACACCAACGAAGAGGCCCCAGCCGGATTCACCAAATTCACTGATAGAACCACAGGCATCCAAAACGGCCACAGCGGCAGCGCCTACATCACTGGTTACAACGTTTCCTCTGCTGTTACTTTGAATTACGCTTTCACTTCTCCAAAGGCTCAGCAGATGACCCTCATCATCGCCGGTGCTTCCCACTACCAGATGAATGAAGACTTCGTCTTTGGTACCGACTGCACCATCAAGCTCAATGACCAAGTAGTCACCCCAGCCGGAGAAGCTAAGATCGAGTCCAATCCAGTCATGGGTGCTCCAACCGTTGAAGTCACCATCGGTACCGTCAATGTTCTCCAAGGCGAGAATACCTTCGCTCTTGAATTCGCTGAGAGAGCCCCTGCTCTTGACTGCTTCAGATTCATGCCTATCACCCAAGCCTAATTGTTAATTGATTAGACTAAGGACCCTCGTTTGGGGGTCCTTTTTTCATACTCTTTATTTCTTGATAAACACGCGTATACACGAAGGAAAAAATTTTTTCTCAATACCTCTTGACACGATATACTATGCCTCGTATAGTATTGTGCGTTGGGAGGTATTTCAATGGATGTACAACTAAAACGCGGAATGCTAGATATCTGCGTCTTGGCTTCCTTGCTCCAAGGCGACTCCTACGGTTACATGA
>JAFYAZ010000041.1 GCA_017540455.1 Bacilli bacterium
ACACCAACGGGCAGAGCGTATGCCTTACAGAACTGAAAGGGTATCAGGCCGCTGTCGGCAAGCCAGTCATCCAGCCCCGCCGTCCAAACAGCCGCCTGGACAAGGTGCGCTATATGTTTCAGAAGATAATGTAACGTCTTACGGTCGAAAATAATTCTTAAGATTTAAGGCCAAGGGTATCACACTCTTTGGCTGTGTATGGTATAATAATGTTGTTCAAAGGAGGACGATTCAAATGAGTCCTGAATTGATTGTTAAGCCGCCACAGGTGCGGTCTAAGTACTCTTTCCTCTTCGGTTGCATCGCCGAGCTTTACCGTTTTCATTACGGTCGGAAGCCTTCCACGAAATTCGAGGACATCAAGGCCGCGGTCGAGGAGATGAAGAGGGATGATAGGATAAGCGATTACCTTTCGTCTAACCTCGACTCCCTTTTCGGCCACTACCCGGAATTGATGCCCGGAAAATTCCAGGAGCAAAGCTTCCTCGATCGCTTGGACGCGAGCCTGGACCTCATTATCGGGGATCTCTGCTCGGAGATCTCCGAGCTTTCGGCGATGGCTGAAGAGAACGAAAGGGAAAGTTTGATCGCCTGGCTCAACGGCGGCCGTAAAAACTGATCCCATAAGAATTAAGAAATAGGCTCATTTGATTAGGTTCCCGGAAGATGCGACCGCGGGTTCCTTTGTCCTCCTTTCGTTAGGAGGAAAACATGATTCAAATCTCGAAAATGCGGAAAGCCATCGTCCGCGATGCGGCCAAAGCGCTGCGAAGAAAGATGGCCCCCAACCTAGATTATTACGACCAGCATCCATGGAAATTCATGCCTGAGTATGAATTTGAGATGGGCAAGGTCTGCGTCAACAAAGCCGAAGAGGACTTCTTCGAATTGATTTTCGTATTCGGCTCCGAAAAGGCCATTAGAGAATTCTCCATCTTCCTTCAAGGAGTACAGGATGGTCTTAAAGCCCAGGAAGAAGAAGCCAACGTGCCGAAAGCTTAAGGAGAACAACATGATCAGCAAATCGAGAAAAGCCGTCATCCGTGCGGCGGCCAACGAAGCACGGAAAGCTGGGTCCAAAGCTATTTACGAACTCGGCGAAAACATTGAAAACCCTATGGGAATCCTAATGGATTTCAAGCAAAAGGCTTTGGCCGTTTGCGAAAGCCCAGAGGAGGAAGAGTACTTCGAGCTCTGCTACGTCTATCAAAGTGAGAAAGGCGCGGAGGAATTTGCGCTTTGGAGCAAAGGATTCTGGGCCTCATTCCCGGAAAAAGAAGCTGAAAAATGGCACGAGGCATAACGATATGGAAAAAGAAGAAATCCTTGTTCGCGTCGTCAAAGGCGACTGGCGCACCAACGAAACTCTATTCCTCAGCGAGCCGGTAACGGTCGCGAGAGCTCTTGAAATGGAGAAAGAAATGGTTCCTTTGCTTCCCCCTAGAGGGAGCGGCGATTCTGTTTTGGTTAAGTTTGTTGAAGACCGAGGCCCAGATTATGACTATATGAGTTGTGGCGGATGGATGATTTTCACTCATAGAGAGATTTTTTTGTCCGTTTCCTAAAGATTTAAAAACTGTGCAGGCTTCATAGTTTTCACTTCAACGATTCTGTCGACTAGAATATAATGTTGCCGTTGATGCGCAAAATGGAAATACTATGAAGTCTGCTAATATAAAAAATCGCCGCTATCTTGGTAGCAAAGCGAAATTACTTGGTTTTATTCATGATGTTGTCGATCAAAACGTCGAAGAGTGGAGTTCCTTCCTTGATCTTTTTGGCGGGACCGGAAATGTCGCATGGTCTTTTAACCTTCCAAACAAAAAAATTATCATAAACGACATCCTGGAATCGAACTATTTATCCTACATTTCGTTTTTTGGAAAAGAGAACATTGATGAGGAGAAACTGATTAGAATAATTGATTCCTATAATCACTTCGAAACAGAAGAAGATAACTATTTTTCCATCAATTTTGGTGGGACATATTTCAGCGACAATAATTGCAGAAAAATAGGCTTTATAAGAGAGGACATAGACAGCTTGTTTTCTAATGGAAAAATAAACGAAAGGGAACGAGCTTATCTTATTACTTCTTTGATTTATGCTATGGACAGAATAGCTAATACTGTTGGCCATTATGATGCTTTCCGCTTAAATGGTGACCTTTCTAAGAAGCTGGAATTGGAGGCTCTCGAGATTCCTCCTGCTGCCACCAATGAACTCAATGAAATCTATCATGAGGACTCAAATAAGTTAGTGAGACACGTCGAAGCTGATGTTGTTTATATAGATCCCCCATATAATTCTCGCCAATATTGCGATGCCTATCATTTGCTCGAAAACGTTGCCAGCTGGGAAAAACCTAAAGTTTTTGGCACGGCTCGAAAAATGAATCGTAAGGGTTTGAAAAGCAGCTATTGCTCAGTCAAGGCACCGCTTGTTTTTGACGATTTGATTCAGGCTATCAAGGCTAAATACATCTTGGTTTCATATAACAACATGGGTACTAAGGGGGCCGGAAGGAGTCAGGCTCGCATTACAGACAAGCAAATAATTTCCTCTTTAGAGAAAAGGGGGAAGGTTCTGGTCTATGAGACGGATTTTAATCAGTTTTCTGCGGGCAAGACGGACATAACAGATCACAAAGAACGTATCTTTCTTTGTGTTGTAGGTGGGAAAGGCGCCCCGAAAATCGAAGAAAAATGCAATGTGCCTTTTGCGAAATCACCGTTAAATTACACAGGCGGAAAATATAAGTTATTGCCTCAGTTACTCAGCCATTTTCCTTATGGTGATTATCAGTTTATTGATGTTTTTGGAGGCGGTTTTAATGTTGGAGCCAATGTACCTTATAAGACTGTTTTCTATAACGATAAGTTGTCAAAAGTAACAAGGATCGTTTCTTTGTTTTATAAATACGAAGCTGAGGAAATCATCAAAAAGATTGATGGAATTGTTCTAAAGTATGGCCTATCAAATTCAACTTTGAATGGGTACGAATATTACGGATGTGACAGCGCTAATGGGCTTGGAAAGTTTAACAAAAAACCCTATATGCGTTTGCGTGATGATTACAATAAAAGAAATCGTGATAGCGTTCTATATGATTTCATGCTCCTTACTCTTATCGTGTTTTCTTTTAATAATCAGATTCGGTTTAATTCCGATGGGCTTTTTAATATGCCAATCGGAAAACGTGATTTTAACAATTCTATTAGGAAAAACTTGCGAAATTTTAGTGCGATGCTGCACTCAAAGGACATTACCTTTCTTTCAGAGGATTTCAATAAGTTAGTTCCGGAACGTTTTGTTAAACCTTTCTATTACTGCGATCCGCCATATTTTTTAGGCGACGCCGCCTACAATGAATCAAACGGTTGGACAGACGAAGACGAAAATAGGCTTTTAGTTTTTCTAAAACGCCTTAACGACCGTGGTATAAAGTTTGCCCTTTCGAACGTTTTGATTCACAAGGGAAAAGAACATAAGCTTTTAAAGTCTTGGGCCTTTGAAAATGGTTTTAACGTGATTTACATCAAGGCTGACTATAAAAACTCGAATTATCAGATTAAAGATAAAACGTTAAAAACGATCGAGGTTCTAATAACGAATTATTAGGCGCTTGCACGTGGGTGCCATGATTCTATTAAGGCCGAGATGCTTGTGAGCCACTGTTCAGACGTATTCACGGTTTTTGTCTCCGAGCAGGAGTCTAATAAGTCTCGGAGTTGATTTGATGTCAGTTTTTGGCCAGCTTTATGTAAGATTTTCACGGCTTCTAACATTTTAATAAGTTGTCTTATAGTAATCGGTATTATTTGCTGCCTGGACCCCTGGTATTCATAGCGGACGCTTGTCCAAAACGTATTCATTGTGTCTTGGTGGATTTTTGGTGCAACAAATATGCAGTAACAAGGTTTACTACTCTTATTTTCAAAATCTCTTAAGTGGCGCATAACCGGTTGACCTTCGTTATACCATTGGTCCCTTCCGACCAGAGTTGTTACTTCACAAATGGTGTCAAAAGTAGCGTAGCGGCATTCAATGTCCGCCACTCCAGGCGGAGCAGTATTTATTGGTTCATTGTCATCTCCTACGCTAGTATTCGGCTTTATTAACAAGGCATCGTTGAAAATGTTGAGGGCTACGTTTGCCCATTTTTCTAATTCGAGACTTGGACGGTTTGGCAATGTTTTGTCATGATTTAAGATTCTTTCAAGCATCTTTATCGCTTCGTCGATTTTGGCACAATCAAAGTACTCTTTTTTAAGCTGTAGATTCTGAAGCGCCGTTCTTTCTTGTCTTTGTTTCTCAATTGCTTTTTTGTATTCTTCCTTTGTTGTTAAAAGCTGAGGAACTTCTTCAAACGGTCGGCCAAGTTCGACTGCCAGTCTTTGATTTTCTTCTACGATTTTTACCAAAATTGTTTTAAGTGACGTAAGCGTTTCGTACGGCAACTCGTAGGTTCCATATGTCCCTAAATAGTTTATGTACTCACTCTTATTGTCGAAATGCAAAGGCTTACCGCTGTCCTTGTTTAATATTGAGTCTATTTCAGTAGATCTCCTAGGTTCTAAATCGATATAAACATGAGAATACTTCCCTCGGATGTAGATAAGCTTTGTTTGTCTCATATATCTGATCATGTTGTCAGAGTATTCTCTTACGTTATTTAAAGCGCCTTTGAAGTTTCGAAGGTACTTTTGTATAAAGGCTTCCTTAAAAGACTCTTTTTCTTGGTCTGTTTCTTTCGTGTTAATTTGTTCTCTGTAAGCAAGAAGACATTTTGCTGTTGCGTTTATCGACTGATAATCAGTAAGCGAAAGAGCAAATATTCCAAATTCGTCCTTTGTTATCCCTTTTGGTTCGATATTGTGTTTTTTGCATTCCTCATTGACCTTTTTAATGAGCATCAAAGCTGCAACAAAAGGTTTGATATTAAGATGGGGATATGAGGTGTCTAACGGATTTGGATATTGAAGCTTCAAAAACGAATCTAGAAAGAATTCTTCATCTGAGATTTTATTGGTCATGAGCCTTTTACCAAGATCCGTAATTCTTATCTTGTTTGCTTCATCTATGTAAACTAGACCCATTTTTCTTAGTGGAGCCATGGATTGTCTTCCTCTCATTTCGGCGCCACCAGTGTAGTTTTTGGCCTCAATTATGGAAACAGCCATTGGATATGACATCTCATCTTGGCTGAGTAAGGCATTTGTTTGATCGTCGTTCAGCTTACTAAAATTTTGTTTGTTAGAAGGGTCATTTAGGTATTGCTTCTTTTGGACTAAAAGATACTGAAACCTTTTTTGCCCTTGGGTATTCCAGGTTTCGCCCTCCATTAAAGCTGCCACGGACAAAAAACCTTTAATTCTTTCTGCTTCTCTTACTGTTGTAGACATGTTCCATAAAGGAATATTCTCTTGGTTTCCGAAGCTTTGGGAGTTTGGATGCCTGTCAAAGGAATCAAAGAAGAAAAAGAAAAACATGTTTTTACCTGCCTGTGAGATTTAGCAAATTGGATATTGCTCTCTTTTGTTTAATCGAAGGCTCATTGCGCTTGTTTTCCCACCTGTTTACTGTGGCAAAACTAACGCCAAGTTTGGCAGCTAGCTCCTCTTGGGTGATAAAAACCTTTTCTCTATAAGCCTTTATTTCAAAAGCCCAGTCAATTTGCATGAAAGTATTTTACTAGAAAATAACAAGATTTTCCGTATCGACTTGTCGAAGGAAAATCCCCTTCCGTATCGCCAGAAAGGAAGGGATCCACAAAAAATCGGTACTGAATACGACCAAACCCCGGTACTAAAACCGACCAGGGCAACAAATAAACATGAGCCGCAATCGAAAGAAAGCGGCTTTTTCTGTTTCTAACCCTAACCCCGGTGGCAAGTGCACCAATACTAATGTCAGAGCCACCTAGGGAGGACAAAGCTCGAAAAATCCTAGGTCATCAAGAGCCCGGGTGCTCCTTCCCTGACTCCCTAGATGGTTCTGCAGATCCAGGAGAACAGCAATGACTTCCATCCACTTCCAATCCGGGGTTCGCAAGGCCAACAAGAAGATCGACAGGCTTCTGAGAAAGAAGGACGCGATCATGCATAGGCACCTGGAATCCCTCCAGAACAAAGCCACGAAGCGCTACTACAAGGCCATAGGGGTTGAAGACGACTCCGTAGTCGATTTCTACAAAGGCTATTACGTCGCGCTGAGCTATTTCCTCTACCGCGGTTACAAGTTCGGTGAATACCAGGAATTCTGATCGCCCGGATCTGGGACACCCATTACCAAAAAAAGAAAGGCACATATGCAATTAAACCTCATTAACTACGTGACCGAGGAAGAGATCAAGGCGATGCCTTTGGTCGACTTAGAGGTCACCAAATCCACGATCACCAACAAAAACTCAAACGTCCGCAGAGACGCCTACTCGGCCATGCTCAAATTCGACCGCTTGGCCCACTTCAAGCTCAACATCACCAACGATGACTTCGCTCTCCTCCACTATTTCTCCGGAAAGCAGTACATCAGCGACCAGTTCACCGTCAGGGCCCATGTCCGAATCATCGAGACTAAATGGCCCGAGAAAGACGGCCGCGAAGCCCACAGCTCCTATCGCATCGACATCTACGTCACCGAGGATCTCCGCTGGAGCTTCGACATCACCAAATCCCAGTTCCTCCCCGTCTTGAAGATGGGGATCAAGGCTGGGTCACTCATCGCCTTCAAGCCGATCGAACGCCTCCCTGGCAAGCAAGAAAAGGAGGAAACAGCAGAGCCCGCTCCAGAGGAAGCTCCGGTCGCTGAAGCTAAGGGGAAGAAGAAAAAGGTCGAAGAAGATCCGCTCCCCTTCTAAGGGCTGATAAGCCGAAAAAGCCCGCAATTCGAAGGGATTTTCCCGAAAAGCCGCCACAATTCAGGGCTAATTAGAGCCATCTACCGGAAAGGTAACACAGAAGCGGTTCGGAATATCACGACGGATTCAAGGGCAAAAGCCTCGTGCAATCACGGGGTCTAGGGAAGGATGACGGCCGCACCCTTCCCTAGCGGTCACGGAGGTAAGCCAAAGAATGACCCAACAAGCCAAAACAATCTTGATCGGCGTCCTGGGCTTCTCTGCCCTTCTCGCCACCATCGGCGGATCCTTCGCCCTGGCAAAAGCCGCCAACAAGAGGGATCAAACCGTCGATTCTAAAACATCCTCATCCTTAGTAAGCCCCGACTCACACGAAAGCGGGGCATCCTCATCCGAGCCGGCAGAAACGTCGGCCTCCTCCGTCTCTAGCAGCTCCAACGATGAGCTTAGGGATGGCCCCTACATCACGGTAGACAAATCGGCGATGAGTCTATCGGTGCAATACAGCGACACGGAACTGCCTTACGGCTACTTCACTCCAACCATCCATGATCCCGATCCGGAAGACGGCGCCGATGCTGCCAGCTGCCTGGCGATATGCTGCCCGACAGACGGAACGTTCCTGGATTGGCTCGACTTCTGGGTCACCGACGAAAATAACCACGATACTTATGCCGTTTCCCATACGTCTGGAACCGGGGTCATCGTCCGATCCGGAAAAAGAGTCAAAGTCAAGATGAAGCAAAAGCCGCCCATTGCTGGCGGATATCAGCTCAGGCTCCGCGTCTATTCGCCTTATTACGACTCCTCGGTCGTTCGTAGCTTCGTCGATGTCGATCTGCGAACGGTGCGATGAGAAAACCCATTCTTAAAGAAAGGAACACACCACACTATGAAAAAAGGATTAGCCATTGGGCTTGGCATCGCCGGCGGCATCTGCCTCGTCGGTGCGGTCCTCGGCATCACCTTCGGCCTTAACGCCCACGTTCGTGACTACGTGCAAAACCAAGTCAATCAAGTGGTCAACGATGACGCTCTCGATCTCAGCAAAACCAAGATTGAGAACGTGATCGAATTGACCAAAGCCGAAAAAGCACAGCAAGGCGTCCAGCAAGATGCCTCCACCCCGGCCTCCGCCCGCTTCCAGTTCCATATCAAGGATCTCCCGTCCGAAATCGATCCGGAATCCGTCAGGCTCCAGTGCAACATCATCAAGGGCGACACCAAAACCGCCTATTTCGCGGTAGAAGTCGCCGATACTGCAATCACCCAATACGAAGGCATCACTTTGGAGGATAACGACGAAATCGCCCTCTGTCATGACGTCTTCAAGAAGGACGCGAAGGAAAATTACACGATCCGCACCTACTGGATCGCCCATCCTAGCGTCTACGTCGACACCAAAATGACCTTCAGCTACGAGAAGGATGTCGATAGCGAAAGCTCCTCGACCCCCGTTTCCTCCTCGGCTTCTGAACTCATGATGCCTGTAGGCAATAACGGCGTCACCCACGCGGCTTAATCAAGGAGGGCGACGATGAAGAAAATAGTCTCCTCGTTGCTCATCACCGTCGGCAGCCTCGGCATCCTAGCAGGGATTGCTGGGGCTGTTTATGCCTTTAGCAGAAACGGATCGAAGATTAAGGATTGGATAACTGGCGACGAAACATCCCAGACAACCAGTCAAAAAACGTCGAGCTCCTCGGAAAGTTCTTCTGAAGCGCCGACTTCCTCCTCATCGGAGCAAAGCTCACCTTCTAGCGAGCTTCCGGTTGAGGTTCCCTACAACGATCCGTCGAAGCCGCTAGGCGTCACGGTGAATATTGAGCCGTTCGAATACTACCACGAAGATGGCGTCTCCCCCGTAACCGTTCCGATCGATGTTTACACGACCGGATGGGAAGATGGCGGAGAAGCGACGCTCACCTACGAAATCGTCGGCTTTTCCGGTCAATCCGTCGTCGGCGTCTCCCTCGCCAAAAAAGGAAGCAATGATGCCTTAACTGGCTACACGGGCGACCTTCCTGGTGGAGGGCATTACACCCTGACGATGAATCAAGCCGGTTACGATGAGTTCTATATCTACCAATTCAAGGTCACCGCGGCCTTGGGGAACGACGAACACGTCGCACAGGTAAAATTCTGCAGCAACGGTGCGGTCAGCAACTCCCCGTATCAGGGCAGCTACGAATCTTCCGGTATCAATCTCGTCCAAAGGGATGGAACCCAGACCAGAAGCTCTGTCCAGGTCGATAACGACACGGCTAACACGGCTATCTACTATGTTGTGGCGAGCCATGCCGAATCGACGAAAAGGATTAAGGTCCACGTCGATCCTTGGGAAGAAGGCGATACCGTCCTACTCGAAACGGATGAATTTGGCTCCAATGCCAGTGAGCTTATCGTCCCTGCAGGTACCGAAATCCGATTCAAGTACCCCAAAAAGAATCAAGGTGAAGCAGATCGCTACAAGGTCAGCCTCAACTTTGTTGGGGAAGCCGACGTTTGGACCAAAACTGTCGTCAATTACGGCACAACCGTAACTGATGCTTACTTGATCCATCCCGAGGACAACGCAATTGAATATGATCCGCAAGTCGATGGGGCAGACTTCCGCATCAAGCCGATCGTTAAGGTCCGCGACGATGAGGGAAATATCCTCAAGACTGCCAAGATCGAGTTCGACAACAACATCAAGGATGTGATGTCCGCATCCTTGCAGCAATACGATCGTTCTAATTCCATAAACACTTCTTCTTATCTTAGATACGCATCCATCGATTATGTCGTTTCGGACCAGTGGATTAACTTCCATCTAGGGCCGATCGATCCTGGTGTTAGCGGAACCGTAACGGTGAGAGCCCTGGGCATGACCTGGTCGTTCACCTATTACCGCGAAGCTCCGAAAGCGCTGCTCTGGTTTAATCCGGAAAGCGTCATCCTGACAAACGGCAACGCGACGACCAAAACGTTCCATGTCTATTTCCCTGAAGGGCAACGTGATGCCGGGCTCTGCCAGATGTCGTTAAGGAATCCGACCACAAACGGATCGACGATCTCCGACATTGTGCTTGAAGGCACTTCGTCTAATGGTGAGATGGTCAATGTTGCCCACGGCGGAACCGTCTCGATCGCCTACCCCTCCTTCATTGAGGGCGGCTATAAGAAATACACCCTTAACTTCTATTACAACGGGGTGTTGGTCAACACGGTTGACTGTCAAGCCGGCAGAACGACCGCGAACGCGAACTGGGAAACCATCCTCAACGTTTATGATCAGACAATCACCTCGACTAACGGCTATTTCGACCACGATATTGGGATTTACTTCCTTAAATCGACGGCTGGAAAGACGGCCTGGCTCGAGATTTACATCGATAACGCTGAGGTTCAATTCCAGCTCACAAGCGATGACTTCTCCGCTTATAACAGCGTTGGCAATACCTGGCAAAACCAGGTCACGCCGGCCCCTGGCTCTATTGGCAACGTCCATGTAAGAGCCATGGGAACGTTGGAAGAAGGTAGCTATGTCATGCACTTCAAGCATTACTACTCCGATCACCCTAACCTCGATGGTGCGTTCTGCACCTTCAACAAGACGATCACATTAGTGGTCTCTTAATGGTGAGCGGGCAGCCATGGAGAAATCCGAAATGCCCGCCTTCTTAAAGAAAGGAAAACAATGGCAAAACACAAATCCAAAGGCATCTACCTCCTTGCGACCTTCGGCATCCTCGCTGGAATCGTTGGTGTTGGGCTTGGCGTGATCGCCGCCGTCAGGGCCAATTCGAAAACCGTCAGCTATGTTGACGACACGAAGCTCTTTATTGGCGTGCCTTATATGCAAAACGAAGAGCCCGTCACCCTGACGATCACCGCCAAAGGCAGCAATGGGGTGAAAACCGCGACTCTCTCCAGCGCCGACTTGCCTAAGCTAAGCGGCCAGGACGAGAAGGCTCGTTTCTACGATTACGCCTCTGATCCGGTCGTCGACACCAAAGGCCAAAGCATCGGCTACTGGCTTGCCGATGGCAACAACACGATCACGGTCTCCACGACCTGGTCCGACGTCATCGAATCCGCCGACGTTTCCATCACGAAGGCCGGTATCTGGTTCATCGACGTCGCTAAGGAAGCCGGTCAAAGGCCTAATGTCAAATATGCCGCCTATTATTCCGAAAAGATCGTCTATGGAGGTATCAACGAATGAACGCCTTGCTTACTGTTGGCATCGGCCTTGCGACTTTGATCTCTATGGTCACCGCGCCGAAATACGCCAATTCAAACGCCGAGCCCCTCGACATTACGAAGAGCTCCGTAACGGACGACCTCGAAGCCTTCTACGGTGAAAGCTATGGGGACAAAATCCTTGCAAATCTGACACCTTCTAAGGTAAAAGGCGACGATTACAACGACTTCAAGTTCTACAACTTCTACCCCTATCAGGGCGACCTCTACTTCTATTTCTATGCCAGGGCAGGATGGACGATCGACTCCGTCATCCTGGAGTACAGCGACGGCTCAACCTTCGATAACGATGGCAACGCAATCGAAAACTGGCACGTTTTAGGCGACCAGGATCTCCGATCCGCGCTCGTCAAGGACACCTACGGGAAGATGAATATCTTCTACAAATGCGTCCTCAAAAACTTCTACGTCGAAGAGGTCGGGTCCACGCACCGAATCTTCCTGCAGACGCTAAACGGCTACACCAGCAACGACGAGGATCTCGTGTTCTCGCGAAAATGCCAGGATGCCGAATTGCTCTGGGAGGACACCGCCGAATCTGAGGACCTTGTCTATCAGTATTACAAGGACGATTACATCCTCATCGATCAAGCCGAGTATTACCAGCAATGGCTAGCCACCAAATGGAACGATTCCAACCAGAACTTCCCGACCGAAATTAAGGAGTTCAATTGGCTCTTCTTCACTTGGTCTGGCACATCCATCGCTGATAAGTACGAGCTTGGCGAATTGAAGGAAGTCGTCCTGGATTACGAGTATCTCCAGTATGAGGTCTCCTATACGATCCGCAGCACCAACTGGAACGAGCCCCTGACCCCGGTCTACTTCGGCACTCATGACCACACCGAGCCGTTCGTGCAGAACGTTCCGGATGCGAATATCACGGATATCGAGATGTTTAACGAGGTCTATGCTCTTCGCCAGACCACGATCACGCCGTATTCGAGGACGATCTCCACTATCACCGACGAGCCGACCTGGTGGCAGTTCTGGCTCAATGCCCACAAAGTGGAGTATAGTTACAACTCCATCCAGGCCCTCGATCAGGCTTCGATCCAGGCTATCGAAGACGAGGACACGCGTGACTTCTTCCAAAGCCAAAGCGGCACCTTCAAGTACGCCTTGATGATGAAAGAGGATACCCGCTACCGCGAAAAGGTCGAAACCGTTCCGGCAACCTGGACCACCTCCGCTGGCAAGAAGGTCACCTCAATCGCCCATGAGCTTGTTTCTCCTAGGCTCACAAGGCTTACCTTCAATACCGTCGATGGCGACGTCGAGCTCAACGCGATGATGCATGCCGTCGAATTAACCGGCGTCTTCTCGACAAGCGGCAATATCATCGAGATTAAGGACTACACCGGGCCATCTGCTAAAGATGTCCTCCGTTATGTCTTCTACGCATTGTCCGTCTTGCTCGTCATCGCCGCCGCTGGCTTCATCACCGTCGGATTAGTCCGCTTCGCAAAGAAGGGCAAAAGGAGATAAACCATGTTCGATGTCTTCAAAAGGCATCGCAAGCTGAAGCTCGCTGGCATCGCCTTCGGGCTTCTTCTTGCATGGTATGCCGCTAAACCTGCCATTGATATGGCGAATGGTCAAAACGTCGATCCGGAATCTTTGATCGGGAGCTATGCGAACACCTCCGAGCACCAGGTTATGATCTACGATGGCGAAGTCGGCCGATTAGTCAGCGAGAATACGTTCGAGGACTTCTTCTACACCTACAATCAAGGCGTCCTCGAATGCAGGTCTCTCTATTTTGACTTCAAGATCCGCGTACTCGGCGATGGGTCTTTGTTCAACGGTTACGACAACACATACCTCTATAGGAGGTCTGAAGCATGAGCAAGCTCAGGAAATTTGGCTTCCATGTGGTTGCCTTGTTAATAATCGTCGGCCTTATTGTCTTCCTTGCTTTCAATCAGATGTGGATGATTGATCGCCTCGTCAGCTCTGGCTACGTCTTCGGGATGAAGTTCAGAAGCGTCTTCCTCTTTTATTGCGGAACGGACGAAAAAGCGCCGTACCTGCTTGAGACGATCAACGACATCGAGAATTACCCGATCCTTTTCCGCAATTTCGACTGGGAATCCCTGGGCGAAAGCATCGGCCAATACTTCCGGATCCTCTTCTCCGCGCCAAACGCCTTGAGCTGGCTCTTGGATTTCTCTGACTTCATGATGTTGGTCACAAGAGCCTTGATGATCCTGGCGATGGTTGCTCTTGTGATCTTCTGCGTCGTGAGCACCTATTTCAACGAATCACATAAGGCTTGGATGGAAAAAACCAGGTCTTTGCAGCGATTTCAGCGTTTTGAGAACGGCCCTTGGGCCTCGATCAAGCGCTGGTTTGCAGAATATTGGGCCTGGTGGAAGAAAGGTTGGTACTTCAAAATCGCCGTTATCCTTGTCGCCGTTTTGCTTGGCCTTCCCATGGTCGCGCTTGACCTGATCGCCGAGTATTTCTATTTCTTCACGAGCTTCGACTTCTTGGCTTTGCTCGACACGCTTCTAGGCGACGTCGCTACGATTCTGGTTGGATGGTTCACCATCCCTAAGCCGTTAAGAGTCTTAATCTTGTTCATCCTCTTTAGGGTTTTGACCCTTTGGAGGGCAAGAAGACTCATCGAGGGTAAACTGATGCCCGCGAACGAAGCGATGGTCGATAACGACACCGGCGTCTTCACGCTCATTCTGGGCAAAATGAGGGGCGGAAAGACGACGCTTGCCGCATCGATGGCCAGAATCCTCAATACCGTCTATCACAAGAACGCTTTCGAGAACATGGACCGGTGCGCCATGATGTTCCCTGACTTTCCCTGGATGCCGTTTGAAAGGGATATCGTCCGACTCGCTGGCAAGAGAAGGATCGTCAACATGGACCAGGCAGCGGCATTCGCCATGAGGGTCTATGGCGTTGGTGAGCATAAGCCCGTCGCTTTGTATGGCTATGACGTCGGTTCCCAGAGGAATTACTTCATCGATGGGGCCAACCGCATCAATCTGCTAGAAGCTTTGATGATCTACGCCGAATCCTATTGGGTCTATTTCCATGCCGGAAATCTGATCTCAAGCAATTTCCCGATTAGGACCGACGACCTTCGCCTGGACAAAGGGCATCTTGTTCTTTATGACAGCAACGCTTTCAGAAGGAAGGTCCTCGATCAGCCGAAAGACTCGTCGCTTAGCCATATCCTTGTCTTCGATATGTTGCGCCTTGGCAAAAAGAAAGACCCATGCAACGTATATCGCGACTGCAGTGGGCCGATGATCGCTGTTGCTACAGAGTTCGGGAAAGAGCAAGGCAACATGGTTTCTAACACCGCCTACTCTGCCAAAGATGAAGGCGCCAATCCAAAGAACGACCTCCTCGATTACTCGCTTAAACTTGGCGGACATCTCGCCAACATCTGGCACACTAACTTCTTCAAGTTCATTGCCGACGAACAAAGAAGCGGCAGCCTTACCTCGAACCTAGTTACCGTCGCGCAATCGATCTTCACCGCCGACAGGGCTAACCAGAAAGAGAAGATGGCGCTTCATGGCTTCGAACTCGAATCCGCGATATTGGACGCTTTAAGAGGTTTCCGTGACTGGTTCTATAAAAAATACCGTCACGTCAGAGAGGACAATACCTTGCCGTTCTATCTGATCAACAAGCTTGGGGCCTTCTGCTACTCAATCGAGACGAAGATCTACATGCGTTACGGCTATAAGGAAGTGAAACTTCCCATGTGCACTGCAGACACTTCAGGAAACCTGACAGAGGGCGAAAGCAAGAAGTTCTACGTCATCAACTTTATTGACTATGCCAGCCGTTTCGAGTCCGCTTGCATGAAGGATTTCCTGAATTCCAGGAAGCCAAAAGCCGATCACGGATTCTTCGACATACCGACTTATGAAAGGCTGATGCCGACGAAAAGCGAATGGGATATGCAGGGTTCTTACCTGGTCACTGATTTGGAAAACCCAGAACTAAAGTTTTCCACAACCCCTAAAGTGACCAGGCGAAGAGACGGCTCCAGGCGCCGCAACGGCGCGGACCGCTCTTCGCAAGGGAGCGGGGGTGGGGTCTTGTGATTTGGCTGTGTAAGAGGCTGCTTTTCCCGCTAGTCGAGGGGTCGTCAGGGAACGGTCCGAGCGATAGCGAGGGGGAGGCGTCTTGTAATACGCCTCCTAGTTCCCGATATGGAACTTGCATTGACTACCTGAAATTCACCTTCCCAAGGGGATTCGGTAAGGACAACAGCTTCTTCAGGCCATTGATGGAAAAGCTCGCCGTCGACATGACGATGGTCGAAGGTCTTAGGGCGATGCACGGCTTCACGGACGTACTCCGCCTGGCGCCGGGCACCAACCTAGCCTACGGCGGCACGATGACTAACCGGAAAACCGGCGAATCCACGACCATGCTCGAGATGTCGGGCGAGGGTTGCAGGGAATTCGAGGACCGCTATTTCAGCAGATTGTTCATGGCCGATGACTCCATCGACAGGACCGAAACGGTCAGAAAGGGTTGGATCGAGCTCATCGAGCTGTGCCTGGAATTGGCCGGCGAGTGCAAGCGCGTCGACCTCCCGACCGACGACTTCTCTGGCCGCATCACCGTCGATGAGCTTAAGGCGAAGGTGGCCCACCACTATTATTCGACAACGCTGAGGGCGCTGGAGACGACGGACGGAAAGGAAAGCCTGAAAGACGTCAAGACGGTTCGGGACTCGAAGCTGTCCGGCTATTCCGCCACCTTTGGCACCAGGAAGAGCCTGCAACTCTGCATCTACGACAAGCTCTCCGAGAGGCTGGCATCCGGAATCGATCCCAGGGTGGACTCCTGGATCAGGTATGAGGTCCGCTTCTACCATGAGAGGGCGGACATCGAGATCCGCGAACTCCTCAAAGCCTTGAAAGAGGGCCAGGAATCGCGGCACATCGTCGGGGCGCTCGCGGCGATAATCGACTTCAAGGAGCCGACTGACGCCAGCGCAAAGCACAGAAGCGACGCAAAGACCTGGTCCAAATGGGAGGAGCTCGTCAAAGACGGCTCTGCCTTCAACGGGTTCGCGGCGTCCCCGAGGGTCATGTCCGTCGAGAGCAACGCCTCCTGGCTGATGAAGGAGGGCTCGAAAAGCTTCCTCAGGGTCCTAGCGTCCTTGGACGGGAAGGACATCGCTACCATCGGCAGCGCCCTGGCCCTTAAGGCCATAGGGAAGATGACGAAGGCAGACCTTCAGTTCATCAACCAGTACCGGAAGAGCTTGGGGCACGCAGAATTCGGGACGCTCAAGGAACTAGCCAATTACTTCTTTGGGCTCCCCGATCTCGTTGTCGAGTTCGATTCGGAGGTCACTAAGCTCTTGTTCGACAAAGGGACAAAGAAGGAGCTGGTGACCAGAAGGGCCGCCCTGAAAGGCCTGGAGGAAGAGGACGATGGATGAGCGGCACTACCGTCCGGAATTCGAGGATGACCGAAAGGCCGTAGAGATTGAGATGCCGAATTCGGTGCTACGCAGATTGACAACATTCGTCTGCGAAAAGGCCTCGGAATGGTTCAGCAGCGAGGAAGGCAAAGCAGCTCTTAAGAGAAACAGGGACAACGCCAGGCGACGCGCAAAGTACGCCGAAAACAAAAAGGGAGGCCTTGGCTAGGCTTCCCTATTTTTATGCCTTGAACCGGAACTTGATGCCGAGCTTTGAAGAGACCTCGGAAGCAATGCCCCTCATGTCGAAGGTATAACCGAACACGCAACTATCGACATAGACGCGGTTCGTATGTCGTTGAGAATGGTGGAGCATAACGGGATCGAACCGTCGACCTCATCGTTGCGAACGATGCGCTCTCCCAACTGAGCTAATGCCCCAACCGCTCGAACATTATAGTTAGCAATCGGACTTCTTACAAGGAAACTTCTTCACTAAGAGAAGAAAAGGGCCCTTGGAGCTTCGGGCCCTTTATGGAGGGTATTACGCAATCGGAAGAGGAGGTCTCTTCATTTCCTCCTTTTCCTTCATGAATGCGAGTTGATTAACGTCTTATTTGGCCGAGGATTTGTGATACTCTTCGACAAGACTTGTTTTCTTGTGACAAGAACCACACCCACAGCAAGACGGACAATTCCCAGAACAATCCGAACAAAGAGATTTCCCGGTCTTCTTTTTTAGGAAGATGTTCCAAACGAAAACGCCAACGACAAACGAGACGGCAGCAATTATGATGAGAATTTCATACCACTGCATAGTTTTTCACCTTACGCTCTAACAGCGAGTGCTTCTTTCTGTCTCTTTGAGACAACGATTCCGCAGCCGACGATAGCGCCGACGACAACCAAGGTGACGATAAGACCAAGCCACCAGGCAAAGACATAGGCCGCGCCGATCCAGTAGATGAGACGAGCGACGACGTATGACATGGCAAACCACCAAAGAAGGGTGAGCCAGAAGTGTTTGCCTTTGAGTTCACCATGGGCAGCGCCGATAGCGGCGAAGCACGGGATGGTGAAGAGGTTATAAGCGGCAAAGCTGTAAGCGCCAGCGGCGTTAAGGGCGATGGTGCCTTCGTCAAGGCCAAGGACGGCCATGGTGGCAACGACGTCCTCTTTAGCAATAAGACCAGTGATGGTAGCAACGCAGTATTTCCAACCATCAGCGCCATAGGTCCAACCGCCTTCGAGGCAGCCAAGAGGATAGAAGAAGTATCTGAGGCTTTGTCCGAGAGTGCCAAGCATGGACCACTCCATGTTGTAGACCATTTCGATCTCGCCTTCTTCGTTCACGGCTTCGACGAAGTATGGGTAGACGTTTCCGCCTAAGTTGAAGGTGGCATCTTCTAAGGAACTGTTGAAAGCGTTGTTGTACCAGAAGTCCCAACCGAAGTTGCTGAGGAACCAGATGACGATCGTGCAGGCAAGGATGATGGTGCCAGCTTTGATCATGTAGTGCTTAAGTTTTTCCCAAAGGAGGGCTCCGACGTTACGGGCTTGTGGCCAGTGATAGGCTGGAAGCTCCATAACGAATGGAGAGACATAACGGTCTTTGGAGAAGAGCTTCAAGAATAAAGCGAAGATGACCGCGGCAGCGATACCGCCGAGGTAGATGGTGAAGACGAAGATGTCGCCAGCAGCGCCAACCCAGGTTCCGATGCCAGCAAGCATGGCCCAGATTGGGGCTTTAGCACCGCAAGAGAAACAAGTCATCAAGCGGATGGTAAGACGTTTTTCTTTCTCATCTTCAAGGGTTCTCGTAGCCATGATGGCTGGGACGGAACAACCGAATCCGGTAAGCATTGGGATGAAAGCCTTTCCTGAGAGACCGAACTTACGGAAAGCGCGGTCAAGGATGAAGGCGATACGGGACATGTAACCAGAATCTTCAAGGATGGCGATGAAGAAGAATAAGAGCATGATCTGCGGGACAAAGCTGAGAACAGCAGAGACGCCGCCTAAGATGCCATCTAATAACAAGGATGTGTACCAAGCCTCTGGCATGACATTAGCAAGGTTCTCGATGATTAGAGAATCAGTGAACCATCCAAACCAGCTCTGGAGGAAGACACCTAAGGATGGGATGCCGTCGAGAGGTTCTCCGGACATGCCAGAGAAGAAGTCAGCGGCTGCTCCTTCCATATGGACAGGGATGAAGAAGAGAGCCTCACCAAAGGTGAAGTGGAAGATGAGGAACATGATGGCGACAAAGATTGGGATACCCCAGAATCTATGCGTCAACACCTTATCGATCTTATCGGAGGTGGTGTTTTTCTTTGTTCCTTTTGCTTCTTCAGACTCGACCACTTCCGCTTCTGGATTTGAAACAAAGAGGTCAGTGAAATGATTGGAGATGTAAGTGTATCTGGCATCGGCGATGAGCGCTTCGAAGTCAGATCCGAAAGTCTTGTCGTTGAAGGTTTCCTTGAATTCCTCAACCATCTTAACGAGGGATGGATGGTCTTTGGTCTCAAGTTCATCAAGCTCAACTAACTTGATGGCATGGAAGAGAGGATTGGCGATCTTCATGCCTTCGAAAGCGATTTTGACATCGCCAACGAGGTGGAGAAGATCTTTGTTCTCAATAACGGTTGAGCCTTCTCTTCTTTCCCTAGAAGCCTCATAAGCGGCTTTCATAAGGGAGTCGAGGTTTTCTTCTTTGAGAGCGGAGATCTCGACAACTGGAACACCTAAGCGTTTGGCAAGTTCATCGATTTTGATGGTGTCTCCGTTTTTGCGGAGAACGTCGCACATATTGAGGGCGACGACCATTGGAACGTCGATCTCAAGAAGCTGAGTGGTTAAGTAGAGGTTTCTCTCGAGGTTGGTAGCATCAACGATGTTGATGACACAGTCAGGTTTCTCTTCGAGGATGTAGTTTCTAGAGACAACTTCCTCGCTCGTGTATGGAGATAAGGAATAAATGCCTGGGAGGTCGATGATGTCGATGTTCTCGGCAAGCTTCTTGTAGGTTCCTTCTTTTTTATCGACGGTGACGCCTGGCCAGTTGCCAACGTGAGCGGTCGATCCGGTTAAAGAGTTGAATAATGTGGTTTTGCCACAGTTTGGGTTTCCGGCTAATGCAAAACGTTTGCTCATAATTAGTCCTCCACCTCAACTTCAATCAAATTGGCTTCGACCTTACGTAAAGTCAATTCGTAGCCTCTCAAGGTGACCTCAATTGGATCTCCAAGAGGAGCGAGTTTTCTGACATTGACTATGGCTCCAGGTGTAACACCCATGTCAAAGAGCCTTCTTCTTAGGCGGCCCTCACCGCCTACCTTCTTGATTTGGCCAGTCTCGCCAACTTTTAATTCATCTAGTCTTTTGAGCATGATTCCTTCCTTTCTATGCAACTAGAATTTTCGTGGCAACATCGCGGTTGATCGCGAGCCTTACTCCCTTGACCACCACAATGACGTTGCCGTTAGATGAGGAAACGACTTCAATCTCACCATTCTGAACAACTCCAAGAGAAGCCAGGTGTTTCTTTGTTTTGTCATCAGCTAAAACTTTGACAATTTTGAGCACTTTGTCAGTTGGGGCAAACACAATTGGCATAATCGTCCTTTCCGTTAGTTCATCTAACTAATTTAGAAAATCTAAAATGGCGCCAGTTAGACACCGCTAACTAATATATACTTCGTAAATTTGCCTCGCAACAGAAAGTTAGGCTCGTTTAACTCCTCCATTAATCTTGTCCATTTATTAACAAAAAAGCCCATTTCGACAATCTGGTCGCTTTTGGAAATGTAAAAATCGAAAATTGACGGCGGTTTTGCAGGTGATTTTTCGGAATTTTGATTTTCGATGGCGGAGTTATGCGGTTTTTTGAGGAGCCTCTCCCCTTTTCTTTTTTCGGTCTTCGCGGTGGATAGTAAAACTTTTTGTACTGTGTCTAATATCCACATTTTTGAATTGTAAAGATTGGCGGAAAAATCCATAGCCGGACCCTCTTATTTTCGAAATCGTATTTTTTCTCTTCCCAAAACCAGTTTCAATTAAGTCCCCTCGTTCGGAGACAGTTATGGAGAAGGTCATTGCGATTATCGACTTGAAAAGTTTTTACGCCTCTTGCGAGTGCGCTTGCCGCCACCTCGATATTTTCACAACGCCTCTTGTCTGTGTTGATCCGTACCGCAGCGAGAACAGCGTCGTCATGAGCGTCACCCCTTTCCTAAAGGAAAAGTATGGCTGCAGCAACGTATGCAGGAAGAAAGATCTACCAGATGTTCCAGGGATGATTTTTGCGGTCCCACGCATGTCTTATTACCTGACGTTATCTTGCAAAGTCGTCTCTATCTTCCTTGATTTCGTCTCCGAAGAAGACCTTCATGTCTATTCGGTCGATGAGTCCTTCCTCAATATCGGACCGTACTTAAAGATGTATCGCTGCACAGCCGAAGAACTTGTCGCGAGAATCCAAAAGACCATCTGGGACAAGTTAGGACTCCTCGCCACAGCAGGCATCGGACCGAACATGTTCTTAGCGAAAGCGGCCTTAGACAACGAAGGGAAGAAGAAAGCCCCTTATATCGCTCACTGGGACTATGAGGATGTCCCTACGAAGCTTTGGAAGATCAAACCGATCACCAAGGTCTGGAGCATTAGCGACGGCACCTCAAACCATCTAGCAAGGATTGGAATCAGGTCTCTCAAGGAACTCGCTTTAGCCCCGATTGACCTTCTCAGAAAAGAATTCGGCATCATGGGAGACCAGCTAAAAGACCTTGCAAACGGCATCGACGAAAGCGACATACAAAACAAATATGTCCCGCAAAACACGTCTCTTTCGTGTGGACAGACCCTGATTCGTGGGTATTTTCCAGATGAGGCACTGCTGCTGCTAAGAGAGATGAACGACGAGCTTTCCCAAAGACTCAGGGAACAAGACGCTCTAGCGGGCAAGGTCTCCGTATACGCCGGATACGAAGACGGGACAGCCTTCAACAAGAGCTGGACGTTGCCATACAAGACGGATGACACGGATACGCTATACGAGGCAATTGAGGATATGTTCCTTGCTTGCACCAACAATGCGAGGATCAGAGGCCTAGGAATCTCTTATGGCTCATTTGGCAAAGCGGATTCCGTGCAGCTCTCTTTATTCGAAGACCAAGACGATCAAATAGAACGCTCAAAGCTAAACGATGCGCTCGACTCCATCCATAGGATGTTTGGCGACAACAGCGTGCTAAGAGCAAGCGCTTTGCTTAAGAACAGCACAGCGATGAGAAGAAATGAACAGATAGGAGGACACAGAAGATGAGAAAAGACAGAGGAATGATGAAATGGGCGCCATACAAGTCCCTTGATTCACAAGCGGACTTCTTAATGAAGATGGCCTATGACAAAGGCAAGAAACCAAAGCCACAGCTCATGGAAGATGAGGCTAGAAGAATCAACGACCTTCTTTGCTCATACCACGGCCAAAACATCGAAGTGTCCTATTACGAAAACGGCTACATCCACAAGATCGTCGGAATCATTTCAGAGATCAGCAGAACGTTCATGTTTTTGGTGGTCGGAGGCACAAGAGTCGACCTTAGAAATCTCATTGGTTTAAAGGAAAACAATTAGTTTTCCAATAAAAACCGAACAACTCGTATTAATAGGGTGAATCCACCTTCCGGATTTGGAATATCTGCAAGAGCCCCTTTAACGTGGATATTCCTTTTGTTTCTATAAGCGGCATTTGAGTTTACAATGCAGGTAGGTCAAACACATGGCTATCGATGAGCAAAAGCTTGAAAAAGCAATGGCCGCCCTTCAAAAAGGCGACAGCAACGCTCTAGGAGACATCTATGTCTTAACGAGCAAAGGTGTATTCACCTTTGTTTTACCTATTCTCCATGATTACCAATTAGCCGAAGACGTCATGCAACAGACCTATGTCAGCTGCTATGACAATATCCAGTCCTACCGTCTTGGCACAAGCGCTAGGAACTGGCTTTTGACGATCGCCAAGAACGCCGCACTAAGCGAACTCAAAAAGAGAAACCGCGAAGTCTCTTACGATTTCGCTCAAGAGCCATCGTCCAATGGCGTCTATTTCCTTGGTGATATCGAATCGCCAACCATCGCGATCGCCAACAAGGTTTTAGCCGAAGACGAATTCAACATCCTTATGCTTTACGCAGTCGGCGACTACAAGCACCGCGAAATCGCTGACATCCTCCATCTTCCTTTAGGAACCGTCACCTGGAAATACTCCATGGCCCTCAAGAAGGTCAAAGCGGCCCTCGAAGATTCACAGACCGAATATGAAAGAGAACACGAACTTGGTTATAAAAACGCCTGAGGAACTTTCTCCTGAACAAGAGAAGGAAATCCTTTCTTTGATCAAGGCCGAGGCCTCTTCTTTCGTTCCGGACAAATTGCTTAGCGTCCTTAAGGCCTGTGGCATCGAAAGCGAAGTCAGCGAAGAGGATGAGGCATTCGTTCTTGGAATGCTCAAAGGCAATTCCTTCGTCCCAGATGACAAAGCCGCATTAGAAAAAACCACTGGTGTCATCGCCCCTGATTTAAAGAAAGACGAAAAGGCTTTGACCCGTCGCATGAGACGCGAGGCAAACGCTTTCGTTCCTAACAAAAAACGCGAAATCTATAACAAAACCGGCCTAAAAGAGCATTTCTCCTTCGCAAGGTTCATGAAAAAGAACTGGGCTTTCGTTGGAGCGGGTGCCGCCGCAATCGCCGGTATTAGCATCGGTGCGAATGCCTATCTCAACAACCGTGAGATCGTCAACGCCGCAAGCTCATACATCAACGTTTCCATCACCCCGTCGACTTGTGAGGTGCAAGCTCCTATGAGAGGCTACGAAGGAACAAGCGAAGCCCAATCGAATAACTACAAGCCATCCTGGGGCATGAGCGCTGACAACAAGAACCTCGTCACCGACGTCAAAGCGAATAACTATAGCGCTAACCTCGTCGCAGTCAGCAGCGCCAACCTCCTTGAAAAGTCGGCATACCAAGCTGTCGCTGACCTCATCAACCCATGCTACGAGAAAGGCTATCTCGAAGCGGTTAACAAAGACTCCCTCAATACGATCACCATCGATATTGTCTCAACGATCGATAACTATGCCGACATCTATGAAGAAAGCTTCAAAGAGGCGCTTAACTCCGCTCTCCAAAAAGACAGGGTCTACGCCAATGTCGAGTTCAATGTCTTCAGGATTGATACCCTCGTGAGAACTGACAATCTGAAGATGGGAAAAATCTCCAAAATCTATTCGACCTTCAACCGCGATGTCGATGTCAAAGTGATTGCCGATTATAGTGAAGAGCTCATTAACAACCTTGATGCAGCAATCAGCTCCACCGCTCTTGCTCGTCTTTCTGAGGCTGGTCTCAATTATCTAACCGATGGAATTAAGGAAACCTTCCTCAGCTTCACCGGCGAAAAACAAATCAAATCCTCCCTCACTCCAGAAGAGTTCCATATGTGCAGAAACGAATTAGCTTCCCAAGCATGGCGCTTAAGGAACTACTTCGGAACCGAAGATATCGAAAAACTCTCTCAATTCCTTTCCGACGATAGCGGAGCCATCTATATCTCTGACCTCAACAAATTCATGATGGATGAGAATCCGATGCTCAAAGACTTATACAAAGAAGTCCGTAATTACGTCTTGGCGAAAGCGACGGAAACCGAACAGGATTATAACAGCTTCCTCCAAAGCGTTTCTAAGCACGCTGAATCCGCTCAGAAGTCGACAGGATACTTCCCTGATGCCGGTAGGGCTGATCCAGGCATATGGTCACACGGCGAAGGCTGGTGCGAACCTGGCTGGGGCCCTGGCGGATGGGGCGGTTGGTGGCATCCATAGGCAAGTAATCACTTGCCTTTTTCTTTTATTCTTTAGCGAAGGCCATTAAAATTAGAGGGTCCAACAAGGAGGATTTCTCATGAGCAAAGAAAAGAAACCTTTAAACATGAAGAAAGGTGGCTTAATTTGGTCCATCTGGAACTTGATCGAAGCTGCTTTGCTTTTGACGATGGGCATTCTCGTCATCACCAACTGCACAAATTCTGATATCCAGGCAAACGTCTTCATCGTCATCTCGATATTCCTTATGGTTGGCGGTCTTCTTAAGATCGTCGCCAACTTCTTACCAGTCATTGGCACCACTCCTCTTGAGGTCATGGCCAAGCAAGCTATCCGTGCACAGCTTTCTTACGACCTTGTCATCGGCGGAACCATTGAGCTCGCCTTCGGCGTTGCCCTTTGTGTCTCCATGACCACTGGTGATCCTGCTGCCATCATCGGCATCATCATGAACTTCATCGTCTGGCTCGTCAGCGGACTCCTCATCGTCTCTGGCGTTTCCCTTGTTGCCTTCGCGATCGGATTCATCGTCAGCAAGCTTTATAAGCTTTACATGCCAATCCTTGAGATCATCCTTGGCGTCCTTCTCATTGGCGCAGGCGTTGCCATCATCATCCTCTTCACCAACAACAGCGAAATCGTCATGAGCATCATGCTCGTCATCGTCGGCGCTGCTCTCGTTGTCGGTGCCGTCTTCAAAGTCATCGGCGTCGTCAAAGCCATCCTCAAGAACAAAGAGGAAAAGGAACCTGATGAGAACGTCATCGATGCTCCAGAAACCTTCGAGGATAAGGAAGAAGAGCCAAAAGAAGAAACGGTTCAGGAAACCGAAAGCACTGAAGTCACTGTCATCGAAGAGACTCAGGAATAACAAACAGATACAAAAAAAGAGGCTGGGATTGAAGTGAACCCCAAAACGGACACACTTCAAAAAAAGACCTAAAGACAGGAATCAATTAAGGTTCCTGTTTTTTAGTCTTGTTGAGTTATAGAAGGCAATCCATTCCTCTACCAGTTGAATGTAATGCTCCAGAGATGCG
>JAFYAZ010000042.1 GCA_017540455.1 Bacilli bacterium
TCCATAAAGTGCCACAGAGACGAGCTTGTTAGCGATAACAAGATGAAACGTTGGTAAACCCCACAAGCGAGAAACCCAAATTTGGTAGGGGAAGAAGAAGGAGAGAACCGAATCGAATTCTTCCAGAGAAATCTGAGATTAATTATCGCCCTCGACAGAACATGGCTTATCGGGTCGGAAACTCACTAGCAACAAAAAAGAAGGAGACCAATGAACTTACCTACGAAATTAACACTTAGCCGTATCGTGATCGTCGTGGTCATGCTCATTGGCTTATTCACCTGCGACATCCTTCATGAGGCTGGCGTTCTTACCATGCCAACCCTTGGCCCAGTCAATGTCGCCTATCTTATCTGCTTCGTTCTTTTCATCATCG
This sequence comes from Bacilli bacterium, assembly GCA_017540455.1. GTDB lineage: Bacteria > Bacillota_I > Bacilli_A > RFN20 > CAG-826 > UBA4951. Next base: position 377 of record JAFYAZ010000042.1, read on the forward strand.
CTTCGATCACTGATGCCTTGGATGGAAAGATCGCCAGAAAATATAACCTCGTCACCGATATGGGCAAATTCCTTGATCCAGTCGCTGACAAACTTCTCGTTAACTTAACCCTTATATATTTAGCCCTTCCTCATTTTGGGTTAGCTAATCAGGCGACGATTCCTCTCTTCTGCGTCATCATCATGATCGGCAGAGACCTCATCATCGACGCCTTTAGACTAGCAGCCGCTTCAAAAGGCTCCATCCTTGCCGCGAACATCTTCGGTAAGCTCAAAACCGTCTTCCAGATGGTCGCCATCCCAATGGTTCTCCTCAACAGTTGGCCATTCGCCTACTTTGATGCAGGTTGGAACAACTACCTCAGAATCTGCAACATCGCCGTCTACCTTGCTACCGCGATGTCGCTCCTCTCATTAATCATTTATCTCAAGCAAAACTGGCATATTTTGACTGAGGAGAAACAAAAATGATCAATCTTGAGAAAGCGAAGTCCGTCCTTAAGGCCCTCGAAGAAAAAGGACTCACCCTTGGCTCTGTTGAGTCTCTCACAGGGGGATTATTCGCTTCCACGATTTGCTCCGTTCCTGGAGCGAGCAAAGTCTTCAAAGGCTCATTCATCACCTATGCGACGAGCATGAAGATCGACTTCCTCAACATCAACAAGGACTTCATCGACAAACATGGAGTCGTCTCAAAAGAGGTCGCTAGAGAGATGGCCATCATTGGCCGTCATGGCCTTGAAGTCGATGTCTGCGTCTCCTTCACTGGCAACGCCGGACCAACCAAAGAAAAAGGTAAGGCCCCCGTCGGACGCGTAAATATGTGCGTGTCCACACGTGAAGGCTATGTGAACATTGAGAAGAACTTCAAACTCGAAAGAAACGAAATGAGAGAAGAGTGTGTAAATTCGATGCTCGACGCTCTCGAAGAAATTTACGGAAAATAAAAAAATCGGGACAAAGTTCCCTATATATAAGGTGGAGGTCATTAAATATGGCAAAAGCTAAAGAAACGCAAACCCAAACCAACAGAGACGAAGCTCTCGCCTTAGCCATCAAGAACATTGAGAAAGCATATGGCAAAGGATCCGTCATGAAACTCGGAGATCGCCCACACGTTGATGTGGACGTCATCCCTTCCGGTTCCCTTCTCATTGACAACACCTTAGGTGTCGGCGGTTATCCAAAAGGACGTATCGTCGAGATCTATGGTCCAGAGAGCAGTGGTAAGACCACTCTCGCCCTTGAAGCAGTCGCCCAAGCCCAGCAAAAAGGCGGACGCGCTGCCTATGTCGATGCTGAACACGCAATCGATCCAGAATACGCCGCCAAGCTTGGCGTCGATATCGATGAACTCATCCTTTCCCAGCCAGACAATGGCGAACAAGCCCTTGAGATCGTCGAGATGCTTGCCCAGTCTGGCGCGATTGACATCATCATCGTCGACTCCGTCGCTGCTCTTGTCCCACAACAGGAACTCGATGGCGTCATGAGCGACAACCAGGTCGGACTTCAGGCCCGCCTTATGTCGAAAGCCATGCGTAAGCTCGCTGGCATCCTCAATAAGACCGGATGCTGCGTCATCTTCATCAACCAACTCCGTGAGAAAGTCGGAGTCTTCTATGGCAACCCAGAGACCACGACCGGTGGCCGTGCCCTTAAGTTCTACGCCTCCATCCGTGTTGACTTAAGAAGACAAGACGCCATCAAAGCCGGTGTCGATATCATCGGTAACACCGTCAAAGTCAAAGTCGTTAAGAATAAGGTCGCCCCGCCATTCAAGAGCTGCTCCGTCGACATCATCTTCGGCAAAGGCATCTCCAAAGAAGGTGAACTCCTTGATGTCGGTGTCGAAAAAGGATTCATCCAGAAGACTGGCAACTGGTATGTCATCGATGGCGAGAAGATCGGAAACGGCCGCGAAGCAGCTAAAGACTTCCTCCTCTCCAACGAGAAAGTCGCCAAAGAGATCGAAGAGAAGATCCGTGCTTCCTTCGCCGCCAGTGGAGTTGCTGCCACCGACGATGGCGAAGTTATCGAATAACCACTAAAAAAATTAGGCCCGTGAACCCACGGGTCTTTTTTTGTTGCAAAATGCAAAAATAATTGGGTTTTGTAGGTGATTTTTTGCTTTTTATAAGCGCTTTCCTAAATATTTTTGCGTAAACTTTGCTATTCGCTATAGAGTTTTTCAACTCTAGTTTCTATAATTTCCTTGGTACCAAATGGTCCGCTACCCAATTCATATAGATTGGCTAGGTTACGTTTCGGGAACGATCCCCGTGATATACACATATCCAGAAAACGGAATTCTTTCATTTTAATGAATGGGTATAGCCTTTGATGCTTATCATTTTTTAGGAGTTATAAAAATTTATGGATCCAGTATTAGCAATAGTCCTTATCTGCGTTGCTCTTTTACTCGGTATCCTCGGAACTTTCTTCGTGATGCAATTCGTCACGAACGGAAAAGTTAAGAGTGCTGAGAAGAGTTCGAAACAAATCGTTCGCGACGCGGAAATCAAGGCCGAGCGAATCACCAAAAACGCGGAGATCGACGCTAAGCAGACTGCCTTCGAGATGAAGCAGAACGCTCAGAACGAAATCCGTCAGATGAAGCAAGAGATTCAGCTTGCTCAAAACAAACTCGATGCCCGTGAAGAGGCTATCGATGCCCGTGACAATGCCCTTGTCCAGAAAGAGAACGCTTTAGACAGAAAGAGCGAAACCCTTTCCCAGAAGATCGAGGCCAATGACAGAAAGTCTGAGGAACTCGACAAGAAGATCGACGCCATCATCTCCGAGCTTGAGAAAGTCTCCGGCATGTCCGTTAAGGAAGCCCACGACGAAATCATGGCCAGAGTCGAAAGCAAGATGTCGACCGAAATCGCCGCCTACATCAAGAACGCGGAAGATGAGGCCAAAGACACTGCCGAAGCCAAGGCCAGAGATCTTCTCGCCCTCGCCTGCGACAAATACGCCCAAGATGTCACCACCGAACGTTCGGTCGCCGTCATCGCCCTTCCAACCGATGAACTCAAAGGACGCATCATCGGACGTGAAGGAAGAAACATCCGTGTCCTTGAAAGCACCCTTGGCGTTGACCTCGTCATCGATGATACCCCAGAGGTCATCACTATCAGCTGCTTCAACCCAATCAGACGTGAAATCGCCCGTAGAACCATGGAAGCCCTCGTCAAAGATGGCCGTATCCAGCCAGGCAGAATCGAAGAGATCGCTGCCAAGTTCAAGGTCGAAGTCGAAAACGATTGCCAAAAAGCCGGTGTCGATGCCGCCAACAAGCTTGGTCTCCCACGCATCAACCGTGAGCTCCTCGCCGTCCTTGGCAAACTCAAATACCGTACCTCTTATGGTCAGAATGTCCTTCAGCATTCCATCGAAGTCGGTTATCTCACCGGCATCATGGCCGCTGAACTTGGCCTTGATCAGAACTTAGCCCGTCGCGCTGGTCTTCTCCATGACATTGGAAAAGCCATCGACTTCGAACAAGAAGGTTCACACGCTTCCTTAGGCGCTGAACTTGCCAGAAAGTATGGCGAGCCAGATGTCGTCGTCAACTCCATCGAAGGCCACCATGGCGATGTCCCTCTTAAGAGCGTCATCTCCCACCTCGTCGTTGCCGCCGATACCTTAAGCGCTGCCCGCCCAGGTGCCAGAAGCGAAACTCTTGAGACCTACACCAAACGTATCACTCAGCTTGAAGAGATCGCCAAAGGTTATGATGGCGTTCAGCAGGCTTACGCCATGCAGGCTGGCCGCGAGATCCGTGTCATGGTTATCCCTGAGAGAGTCAGCGACGCCGAGGCCGTCAGAATGGCGCAGCAGCTCCGTGAGCAGATTGAGACCACTATGACCTACCCAGGTCAGATCAAGGTCTCCGTCATCCGTGAGTACCGCGCTAACGAATTAGCGAAATAATCAAAGGAAGATGAGAATCCTTTTCTTTGGAGATATTGTGGGGAAGGTGGGTCGCGACGCGGTCCATCTTTCTTTGCCTAAACTCGTCAAAAAATATGGCGTTGATTTCGTTATCGCCAATGGCGAGAATGCCTCGCATGGAAAAGGCCTCACCGAATCCAATTACCATTTCCTCATCGAAAGCGGTGTCGACTGCGTCACCCTTGGAAACCATTACCATTCCAAGAGCCAGATCGATTACTACATCAACGATGCTGACTATTTAGTCAGGCCTATTAACCTCAAGAACTACGCTCTCGGAGAAGGCTCAGCCGTCTTCACCGTTAACGGCATGGATGTCCGTGTCACCAACGTCATGGGACAAGCCTTCATGAGCGAAGAAGTGGAAGACCCAATCAAGACGATGGAGGAATTCTTGGAAACTACCAAGCCTTGCATCCACATTGTTGATTTCCATGCTGACTCAACAAGCGAGAAAGCAATATTCGGTCACTTCTTCGATGGAAGAGTCACCGCAGTTCTTGGAACCCACACACATGTAGCCACAAATGATTGCCACATCTTAGAAGGCGGAACAGCTTTCCAAAGCGATGTCGGCATGTGTGGCGATCCTGATGGCGTTATCGGTTTCGAAAAAGAAAGCGTCATCAACCGCATCGTCTATGGCGAAGGTCGTTTTGAGTTAAACGACAAAGCCAGGATGATGATCAACGCCGTCCTTATCGACGTCGATGAACTTACCTATAAAGCAACCGCGATTACCCCAATCGTGAGCATCGTGGAGAAATAAGATGAGCAAAGTAACGATATTGCATAGACCTTGTCAAAAGGATGCGGCCAAACGCCCAGAAGTGGAACGCGTTTTTGCTAGTAGAAAAGTGCCTGAAATCCTAAAATCCTTTGCAAAAGGGCGTTATTTTTACATCAGAACCTACGGATGTCAGGCTAATATCCGTGACGAAGAGGTCATGGCAGGCTTCCTTACCGAAGCTGGTTTCACCCGTACTTATGAACAGGCTCAGGCCGATGTCGCGATCATCAATACCTGCGCCGTCAGAGAAAACGCCGAAGAGAAGATCTATGGCGAAATCGGATCCTTCAAAGCCAACCACACCAAGAACAAAGACTTCATGCTCGTCATCGCTGGATGCGTCATGGGTGAAGATGGAGTAGGGGAAAGCTTAATCAACACCTACCCATTCATCAGCCTTGTCATCGGCACCCATGATGTCGCTAAGATCAACGACCTTCTTGCCAAGTATTTGGAAGAAAGGAAATCCATCATTAACATTCGTTCCTTCTCTTCAGAGATCGTTGAGAATCTTCCGTCCATCCGTCTAAATGACGCCCAGGCTTTCGTCAACATCGCCTATGGCTGTGACAAGTTCTGCACATATTGCATCGTTCCTTTCACGAGAGGAAGAGAAAGAAGCCGTCACGTTGAAGATGTCGTTGCCGAATGCAAGAAGCTTGTTGATGACGGCTATAAACAAATCACTTTGCTTGGCCAGAACGTCAATAGCTACGGTCTCGATTTAAAAGATGGAACTACCTTCGCCCATCTTCTTGAAGAAGTTGCGAAACTTGGTGTTCCTCGTCTTCGTTTCCTCACCTCTTATCCAAGCCAATTCGATGACGAGATGATCGAGACGATGGCCAAATATCCAAACATCGATAAGTGGCTTCACTTCCCTGTTCAAAGCGGTTCTTCTTCTTGTTTAAGAAGAATGGCCAGAAGATACACCAGAGAAGAGTACCTTGAAAGAGTCAGAGCCATCAAAGCCAAGATGCCTGATATCGCTCTTACGACTGACATCATCGTCGGCTTCCCAGGCGAGACCGAGGAAGAATTCGAAGACACTCTCACTCTTGCTAAAGAAGTCGGATACTCAAGCGCATTCACCTTCATCTATTCACCTCGTCCAGGAACTCCTGCCGCCAATATGGAGCAGGTTCCACCAGAGGTCTCTCATGAAAGATTCAATAGACTCAAAACTTTAGTCGATGAACTCACCGCCGCTCATAGCGACACCATGATCGGGAACACCTACGAAGTCTTGGTCGATGGCCCATCCAAACGCGATTCAAATGTCCTCTCTGGCTATGCCAGAAATGGCAAACTCGTCAACTTCGTCGGACCTGCCTACTTAACGGGTTGCTTCGTCAAAGTCAAAATCCTTGAGTCACACGTTTATTCACTTAAAGGTGAGTTGGCGGAAGACCCTCTCATCGCCAAAGCCCGTGACGTTGCCTTCCATATGGAACACGACGGCTTACTCAAAGAGTACGCGAGGCTAAACGAGGAAATCGCCTCTGACCCAGATATCAAAACCTTAGGCGAAGAACTCGTCAAAGCGAAGAAAGAACTTGCCTTATCGATGGGCACGGAAAAACATAAAGAGAAGAAGAGCGAATATGAATCAATCTTAGAGAAGATTCATAACCACCCTCTCCTTCAGAATAGAGACTCCCTCCACGACCAAGTGGAAAGCGAGCTCCTAGCAATCAGGGATTCCATAAAATGATCATCGTTCTCACTGGCGCGACCGGAACAGGCAAAAGCGAATTAGCCATCGCCCTTGCCAAGAAGCTAGACGGCGAAATCATCAACGCCGACGCTTTTCAGGTTTACGAAGAGCTTAGAATCTCGACTGCTGCCCCAAGCGAAGAACAGAAGAAGGAAGTCCCTCACCATCTTTATTCATTTGTCCCTCTTACCGAAGGATATGACATCCATCGTTATCAGGAAGATGCGAGAAAGACCCTCAAAAAACTAAAAACCCTTGGCAAAACACCTATATTCGTTGGCGGAAGTGGCCTTTATATCCGTGCGGCTTTATATGACTACGATTTGTCTTTAGACACTTCAAACGTCGATATGTCTAAGTATGATTCTTGGACAAACGAAGCCCTTCACGAAGAACTCGAAAAACTTGATTCAGCTGAAGCGGAGAAGATCCCTTACCAGAATAGGCAGCGCATGCTTAGAAGCATCATGATTTGCCTTGCTGCCGGAACCAGCAAAACCGAACTCCTCTCCAAACAGAATCACGAACCAATCGAGAAGACCCTTTTCTTTGTCTTAAAGAAAGACAGAGAAGACCTCTATCCTGCTTTAGATAAGCGCGTGGACAAGATGGTTGAGATGGGCTTAGAGAATGAGGTTGTTCCTCTCATAAAGAAGTATGGGGAAGAAGCTCCAGCGTTCAGGGCCATCGGAGTTAAGGAATTCATCCCTTATGTCGAAGGAAAAGAAGAACTTTCCACCGTCATTGAGAACATCAAATTAGATACACGTCACTATGTGAAACGCCAAGACACTTTCTTCAGGCACCAATTCCCTGCCATTGAAGTCTCTTCTTTAGAAGATATATTAAAAGTAATCGAGAATGAGCGAGACAATTGATTCAAGAACAACCCTTTTGATTGGTGAAGACGCCGTCAAAACCCTCAAAGAGAAAACCGTCGCCGTTTTTGGTTTAGGCGGAGTAGGGGGAACGGCTTTCGAATCGCTTGTCCGTGCAGGCGTTGGTCACATCTACGCGGTTGACCGCGATGTGGTTGCCGAATCAAACCTCAACCGCCAGCTTCTTTTCACCGCCGATCAGGTCGGCGCTCAAAAAGCGCTTTGCGCTTTCGTGAGAGCCAAACTCATCAGACAAGATGTTGAAGTCATCCCAATGAACTTCTCGGTTTCCGAAGAAACCCTCAAGGACAAAGATTTCGGCAAATGCGAAATCCTCATCGATTGCGTCGACGACATCAAAGCCAAAATCGCCCTTATGAAATATTCGATTGAGAAAAACATTCCTGAGATTATCTGCTTAGGCATGGGAAACCGCCTTGACCCAAGCAAGCTCAAGATCGTGAAACTCAACCAAACTTCAGGCGACCCATTAGCCAGAGCTTTAAGGACTGCGGCCAAGAAAGAAAACCTTCCTCTTGATAGGTTCACCTGCGTTATCTCAACGGAAGAACCTCTTGTGAAAACGGCTCATCCGTCATCGATGATGATGGTTCCTTCCGCTAGCGGTCTCTTAATCTCGTTTTATGTAATAAAAAGGTTAGCAAACCTCATGGAGGAGAAACCATGCTAATACCAGAATACGGACTCTTTGATGAAGTCGAACTCAAGAAGCCTCATCCTTGTTCCGCCAGAAGCAAACGTTTCCAAATCGTGCGCGTCGGCGCGGATATCAAGGTAAAGTGTTTAGGATGCGGCAACGTCATCATGATTGACCGCGATAAGTTCAATCAGAGAATCAAGAAAGTCATCGCCCATCACGAAGGCGAGATTAAGTAATTTCCGAAAAATCTTAGAAACCCCTCTATATGAAAAGCGGAGGGGTTTTTATGTACCGCTTGGAGAACGTGAGCAAAAGCTATGGCGACTCTCTAGTCTTAGAGAACGTTTCTTTTTCTCTTCCCCCTAAGGGTCTGGTGGCCATCAAAGGCAGAAGCGGATCTGGCAAAAGCACGCTTCTAAACCTGATGTCCCTTATGGAGAAACCGACTGAAGGAAGAATTTTCTATAAGGGCGTGGACACCCTCTCCTTAGAAGAAAAAGATGTAGCGGCATTTAGGTCCTATGAATGCTCCTTTGTATACCAACACTTCAACCTTGAGGAAGAACTAACAGTCTCTCAGAACATAGAGCTCCCTCTCCGTTTAAGAGGTGAGAAAAATCAAGAAATCATTGGCAAAACTCACTTGCTTTTAGAAAAATTCGGGCTTTTTGGGCACAAAAACAAGAAAGCTAAAGTTTTAAGCGGAGGCGAAAAACAGCGCGTCGCTTTATGTAGAGCAATCATAACTGAGCCCAATGTTTTGTTCGCTGATGAACCAACTGGAGCCTTAGACAAGAAGAACGAGAAGATTGTTATGGATGAGCTCAAAGAACTCTCCAAAGACATACTCGTCTTGCTCGTCACTCATAACGGAAAGATCGTTGAGGAGTATGCTGACCACATCATCGAACTTAGCGATGGAAGATTGATTTCAAAGCTTCTTCATTTTCCTGACCCAGAAGATAGGCTCGTCCTGAGAAAGAAGAAATCGAATTATGGGTTCCTTTCTTCTTTCTTGGGCCATAACTACAAAGGCAACAAATTGAAGAACGCTTTGTCGCTAGTAGTAGGGGCGATTGGTTATGCAGTTCTTCTCCTGTCGCTAGGCTATTACTCAGGCTCTCAAATCAAACTAGATGAAGAACGCTCTGCGTCGCTTCTATATACGGTCGCAAACGTTTCAAAGAAAACCACATATGCAATCGAGGGCTCGCCTTTGAGCCTAAGCAGGACCTTAAGGCCAACCAAGAGAGAGGTGGCGGAAGCTTTTAAAGGACTCGATGTCGTTATAGGGAACGATTATTCATTCTTCCTCCCAACCTATAACGCCTACGAGTCCAATGGCTTCCCGAAAGACCCAGTCGCCTTTTGCCCGATAAACGACCTCAGTCTCAAGGACCGTGAGAAGTCTTTCCTCGTCGAAGGAAAAGCGCCCACAGGAGAAAGCTTGAGCTTTGCTCTAGTGAATGAGGAATTCGAAAAGAATCTCGGCGAGAAAGCGCTCGATAAGATTCTCTCCATAAAAAGCACAACGAAAGTGAGCGAAGGGAATGAGACGGACGAAGTTGATCTCTCGTTTAATTTCCGGGTAGTGGGAGTGGTTCACGAATTCCCGTTCCTCAATGTTCCAAGGGTTTATTATTCGTACCCCGCTTTGTCAAAAGAGATGGCGAGGACCAAGCTTCCCAATATATCCAAAGCCAGGGGTGAGCCCGTAAGCGTCGCTTCCTTCGTAAACGAAGCGTCTTCGTCATCAGAATATTCAGGGTATTCGTACCTAACCTTTTTCAAAGAAAAAGATATGAGGAGGATAGAGGAGACAGGGATGAAGTTTGGGGATCTCTCTTTGATGAGCGACCCCCTTGTGATCAATCAGTCATTTATGGCTCTAACTGATGCGTTCGCAGGATGCCTAATACCTTTTATGGTCATTGAGGTCTTAGGTGTCGCCTTCATCCTCGGCTCCCTCTCATATTCCTCTTTCATGGAAAGGAGGAAACAAGCGGCCATCCTCTCGGCTCTCGGCGCTAGTGAGAATGACCGCTCCTTCCTCTATGAGGGAGAAGGTTTCCTTAATGCTTTCTTGGCTTCAATCATCGCTTTGGTAATTTCTTTTCCTTTGGAAAAGCTTCTTTCGTTTTATCTTGAAACCCAAACAGGAATGGATTCATTAATTCAAATTCCCTATTTCTCTTATCTCGGTTTGGCTTTCTTGCCTGTCATTGGGATTATCGTCTTTTCACTTATCGTCGCCCTCTTTAGTTCTTCTCTTCCTTTGAGCTTTGTTTCTAAGAGGCCTCTTGTAGAGGAGCTAAGAGACGAATGAACGCTTTAACGATCAAACGCCTAAACAAGAGCTTCGGAGAAAGAACGATCTTCAAAGATGTTTCCTTCTCCCTTCCAGAGAAAGGTCTTTTCGTTGTCGTTGGTGTTTCTGGAAGTGGCAAAAGCACCCTCCTCGAAATAGTCGCTGGGCTTGATACGAAATACGGTGGGGAAGTACTGACCTTAGGTAAAGAACTCAGCCATATGAAAGAAATTGATATCTCCGATTTTCGCCTTTCAAAAATCGGTTTTATCCGGCAAAACTATGATCTTTTGGGTTTAGAGAGCGTTTTTGATAACGTCGCTTTGCCTCTCAGAGGAAGCAGATTGGATTCAAAAACGATCAAGCAGAAAGTGAAGGAAGCTCTCTATAACTGCAACCTCATCGACAAAGAAAAACAAATGGTCGGCACCCTCTCTGGAGGCGAAAAACAACGAGTCGCTTTAGCTAGGGCTCTAGTGAACAACCCAAGCATCGTTTTAGCGGACGAACCGACCGGTGCTCTTGATGAAAAGAATGCGGAAATCATTTATGAGCTTCTTTCAAAGATCTCTAAGACTAGGTTAGTGCTTCTGGTCTCCCATGACCTAGAGAGGAGCAAGAGATATAGCGACGCTCTATTGTTCCTTGAGGATGGTTCAATCCGATTCGAGAAGACTTTGTCTTCTGCTAGCGAGACATACCTTTCAGCAAACCTTGAGAAAGAGAACAAACCCCATTTCCCTTTCTCTTGTTGGCTACGTCACGGATATCACCTTTTGAAAGCGAAGAAAGGAAGGACGATCTTCTCCGCTCTCATAATTGTTTTCTCTTTAGTGTCCCTGGGTTTATCGATTTATGTCTCGAGAGATTTAGAAGGAGAACTAACTAAGGCCTTCTCATCTCTAACCGGCGATGATGTGGTGGTGGTTGAGAAAGCAGGTTCCGCCCCGTCTTTCGGAAGAGTGGTTTCCGCTAGTGAAGAAGAGGTCATGGACCTTGCAAAGAATAACTCTCAGCACGTAGAAGGTTATGGGGTTTCTTACATAACACCTTTTGAGAGCTATTTCCCAAACGCGAACCATCTATATTTTTCTTCTTATGGCAAAGCCATAGATATCCCTTCGATGTCGGTTAGATCGATTAATGATTTCTTGTGGCTTGAGGACTATAAAGACCAGACTTTTTACCCTTCTTTGCCTAGTGTTTTAGAGCAAGATCAGATAGTTCTCGCTCTTCCGTATTCGGCAATGGTTAAGGTCTGCGAAGGACTTCAAATACTTAGGGACTACGAGACGCTTGGAAGGTCGCTTATGAATCAACCGCTCGACCTATTCTTGGAGGTCGCCAATGATGACTGGGGATATGCTGATACCCAGTATTTCAAAGTGGTCTCAGTTACAGAAGGAAGCGCTCCAACCATTCTTCATTACGACCACAAATGGAATGAGTACATCCTCGAAGAGAAGATGAGGTTTCCTAGCGACAATGAGGAAAACCATACAAAGCCCTGGATCCTAAATAAGGCATGTTTTCTGCAATTAAATGATGATTTGCAGGGATTTTTTGAAAAATCGAGAAAGGAGAAAGACTCACGCTATGTCTACGAAAGAACGAGCTACACCTACGATCAGACACATAACAGGAAAGGTTTTGTTTCAGATTTTAAGCGCTATTACGTCTATGTCTCTGACGCTGATTATCTTTCTCCGAAAAAGATGGAGGAAATAGGAAGCCACGAATGCTTTTGCTCCAAAGAAATCTACGGTGAGAATTCGTATTCCTTCTATCCGGATTCTTTGGCCTGCGGTTTCTCGAGTCCTTTCTTCCTCGGTTCCTCAAGGAGCGATGTCGAAATGGCGAGCGACGCTCTAACAAGAGTGCTTAGAGTCGATGCGATGAGTGAAGTCAAACTTCCACCAACGGTCGTCATGGGGAGCGTCATGAAACCGAGGAATACTGCTTTAACCTTCTCAAGCGATTTTTCCGGTCTTATCGAAGGGAGAATCCCAGATAACTCAAACGAGATATGTATTAGCAGTGGCCTTAAGGCCAAACTCGGTGAAAATGAGAGACTTTACTGTGCTGGTATGGTTGAGAGTTCAATCTCAGGAGAATACCTCAACAGGGATTACCGCATCGGTGAACTAAAAGTTGTTGGAGTAGTGGAGAATGACCTCGATGTCTTATATGGCACCGAATATTGGTGTGTCGATTATTGGAGAGACGTATTTGGAATGAGCTCTTTTCTCCTTGGTCCTGCCAAAGCGGTCTTCAGACTCAAGAAGGGTTACGACGGGGAAGAAGTCACAAAGATTTTGGGTGCTCAATACCCCGCCTATCGGTTCGTCGATCCCTCGAAAGCGGTCAAAGAATCAGTCAATTCTGTAATAACGTATGTGAAACTCGCCTTAGAAATCGCCAGTGTGGCCACTTTGATCACCGCGGGTTTCCTTCTCCTTGTTGTCGCTTTGTTGACGGGTCTAGAAAACAAGCATGAAGGAAAGCTGCTCCACACTCTCGGGATTAAGCGAGAAGAGATTTTTGAGAGCTATGGCGCCAGCCTCCTCATCGTCACAGTTTATTCGATAATCACTGCAGTTATCTCTCTTTTCACACTTGAAGTAGCAGTGGATTCCGTCATCAAAGAAAGCTTCTCTTCGTCTGCCCCATTCCACCCTGATTTCGTCCCGCCTCTAGTCACCATTGTCCTTGGTCTAATTGGTCTTGTCGTCGCCTTGCTCTTCATCCGTGTTTGGGTGAAGAAGAGAAATTTTTTGAGAGAAGAGGAAAAAACTTAGGTTTTGCTATATCTTTTTGTGGGTGATAAATGATATATTTATCTCAGCAATTTTTCATACATTGCAAAAGAAAGGATGTTATGAAGGGATCTGTAAAGATGTTCAACAAGGAAAAGGGTTTTGGTTTTATCCGTGCCGAGGATAACCAGGATTACTTCTTCCACTACAGTTCCATCATTAGCGAAGAACGCTACAAGAGCCTTGATCAGGGCGACAATGTTGAGTTCGAAGTCGACGAGAATAACGCTCGTGGTCTCCGCGCTAAAGATGTGAAAAAAGTTCAGTAGTTCGTTGTAAATATATATTTGTTCACAAAAGCCTCTTCATAGTAAGAGGCTTTTCTTTAGGTTTTATCGAAGAAAATTGAAATACTATTTTCTTTTGTTCAAATCAAAATGAGTTAGAGATATAATCTCTACGCAACATAGGATTAGAAGTTGTTTATGGCATTAAAAGCAGGTATCGTCGGCCTCCCAAACGTAGGCAAATCAACACTCTTCAACGCGATTACGAATTCGCACGTTTTAGCGGAGAACTACCCATTCGCGACCATCAACCCAAACACTGGGGTTGTTTTGGTTCCAGATGAGAGGCTCGATTATCTCACCAAAGTCTTCAACCCAAAGAAGAAGATCAACGCCACCTTCGATTTCTATGACATCGCAGGTTTGGTCAAAGGTGCCTCCAAAGGAGAAGGCCTTGGCAACCAGTTCCTTGCCGCCATCCGTGAATGCGACGCCATCGTCGAAGTCGTCCGTTGCTTCGATAACGCTGCCGTCCTTCGTTACAACGAAGAACCAGTCGATCCAGCCAACGATATCGACGTCATCAACCTTGAGCTTTCGATGGCCGATCTCGATACGGTCAATAACCGCATCGGCAAGATGGAATCCAAAGCCAGAATCACCAAAGACAAGCAGGCTCTCTACGAGATGCCAATCTTAACCGCCATCAAAGCCGTTCTCGAAGAAGGCAAATCCGCGAGAACCGTCAAAGGCTTAACGAGCGATCAACTTGAATATGCGAAGAAGAACTTCTTCCTTCTTTCCCTCAAGCCAATCCTTTACGTCGCTAACGTCGCCGACAGCGATTACGCTGACCTCGATAACTGCGCCTACTATCAAACCGTCAAAGCCATCGCCGCCCAAGAGAATGCAGAATGCATCCCTCTTTCCTGCGGCATCGAATATGAGATCTCTCAGCTCTCTAGCGAAGAGGAGAAGAAAGAATTCCTCGAAAGCATCGGAGCGACCGAATCCGGCTTAGACAAACTCGTCAAAGCTTCCTACAAACTTCTCAATCTCTCAACGTTCTTAACCTGTGGAACCGATGAGTGCCGTGCCTGGACTTTCAGAAACGGCATGACCGCGCCTCAATGCGCTGGCATCATCCATAGCGATTTCGAGAAAGGCTTCATCAAAGCCGAGGTTTATAAATTCGAGGATTTCAAAACCTACGGCAGTGAGTTAGCCGTCAAAGAAGCAGGAAAGCTTCGCTTCGAAGGAAAGGACTACGTGATGCAAGACGGCGATGTCGTCTTCTTCCGTTTCAACGTATGAGCTACAGAATCGGACATGGCGAAGACATACACGCTCTCGTCGAAGGGCGCAAACTCATCCTTGGCGGAGTGACGATCCCATTCGAGAAAGGTCTTCTCGGACATAGCGATGCGGATGTCGTCTATCACGCGTTAAGCGATGCGCTCCTAGGTGCGATCGCCGGCGGCGACATCGGCCAGCTCTTCCCAACCAATGACCCTCGATATGACGACCTCGATTCCTCGATCATCGTCAAGAAGTGCTTCTCCCTTGTCCAAGACAAAGGATACAAAATCGGAAACGTCGATATCTCTATCGCCGCCGAGAAACCTCACCTCATGAAGTACCTCGACGAGATGAGAAAGAACATCGCGGAACTTCTTGAGACCAACATCGAGAACGTTTCCCTCAAAGCCATGACCAACGAAGGCTTTGACGCAGTAGGGGAAGGCAAAGCCATCAGGGCTACCGCCATCGCCCTCATCGAAAAGGAGTGAACAATGACCAACGAAGAACAACTGAAAGCCATAATCGCCGAAGCTCTCAATAAGCTCGGTGCCTCTTGCTCCGCTAACGAAGTCATCGTTACCCCTAGCAAAGACTTAGCCCATGGCGATTATGCCTGCAATTCCGCCCTCAAATATTCAAAAATCCTTGGCAAAAAGCCACTCGAACTTGCCGAAGAGATCAAATCGAGCATCTCCAGCGAACTCGTTGACCACATCGAAATCGCTGGTCCTGGGTTCATCAATTTCTTCCTCAAGAAGGAATCCCTTTCCTCCATCGTCAAAACCATCCTTGAGCAGGGTGACCACTTCGGCGATGGCAAGAACAAGAATCAGAAAATCGACGTTGAGTTCGTCAGCGCCAACCCAACCGGTGACCTCCACTTAGGTCACACCAGAGGCGCCGCTCTTGGCGACAGCGTCTGTAACATCCTCGCCAAAGCCGGATACGAAGTTACCCGTGAATACTACCTCAACAACTGCGGCAACCAAGTCGAGCATCTTGGCCACTCCGTGAGAGCCCGTTACCATGAGCTCTTCGGCGAGCCTCTTGACCTTGGTGATGATGACTACCACGGCGTAGACCTCATCAAGATTGCCGAAGGCATCAAAGAGCAGTATGGCGACAAATGGTTAAAGGACACCAAAGAATCCCATGACTTCTTCATCGAGCACGGCATCGAAGTCGAGCTTGGCAAGATCATGAAGGACCTCAGTGACTTCGGAGTCCATTTCGACAAGATCAGCAAAGAATCCGATATCCGCGCTGGCTCGACCATCCCTGACACAATCGCTTTCCTTAAGGAAAAAGGATATGTCTATGAAAGCGAAGGAGCCACATATCTTAGAACCAGCGACTTCCTTGATGACAAGGATCGTCCAATCATCAAGAAGGATGGCTGCTACACATATTTCTTACCAGACGTTTGCTACCACTACGAGAAGATGAACCGTGGCTTCGACCAGCTCATCGTCATGCTTGGCGCCGATCACTTCGGTTATATCAACCGTATGAAGAGCGCACTCATGATGAAAGGCTATTCACCAGACGCCTATGAAGCCGACATCTACCAGATCGTCCGCGTCTACAAAGACGGGGAAGAGGTCAAGATGTCCAAGCGTACTGGCAAAGCCATCACCCATAGGGAACTCGTCGCTGAGGTCGGCAAGGATGCCGTTAGGTATTTCTTCGCTGAAAGAAACGGCGACACCCATCTCGACTTCGACCTCAATTTGGCAACCAGCCACAGCAAAGACAATCCGGTCTATTACGCTCAATACGCCCATGCGCGCTGCACTTCGCTCCTCGAAATGGGAAAAGACATGATTGATGATTCGGTGTCTCCGGTCTTGGCAAGTGCCAAAGAAGGTGATATTTTGAAGCAACTCGCCCAATTTCCTAGTATGATAGAGGCTGCGGCGAACGCTAGAGCACCTTATAAGGTTGCCAACTACATTCAGAAATTGGCTCAGCTGATTCATGAATACTATGCCGCGACGAAGATCATCGATCGCGATGACAAGGTGAGCACCGCCTCGAGGTTATCCCTCATCAAGGCTTGCCGCATTGTCATAAGAAATGCCCTCGCTCTCTTGGGTGTCAGCGCCCCTGATAAAATGTAATTAAGGAGAAACAAAGATGAAGAAAAACAAAAGCATGCGCGATTGCGCCTATGACGAACTTACTACCGCCTCCCGCTCCCTTCCATTTGCCGAACTCTATGGTTTAGTTGCCACTGACCTTGAGATGACCGAAGAAGAGAAAGCCGCCCATATCGGCGCCTTATATACCGACCTCACCCTCGATGGCCGTTTCGTTACCCTTGATGGCAACGTCTGGGATCTCCGTTCCCGCCACACCTACGATAAGGTCCATATCTCCGCTGCTGATCTTTATGATCAGGCCGAAGCTGAAGAAGCCGCTATCGACCCAGAGGAAAACGATGGCGAAGAGCTTGCCGAACAGACTTCCGAAGAAGGCGAAGAAGGCGAAGCAAACGAAGAAGAAGAGAACAGCGGTGCCGCTGCTTCCCTCGAGTCCTTTGGCATCAACGACTAACACTTTATCCGACAAAAACAGCTGGTCCAGAAATTGGTCCAGCTTTTTTCATTTTTTCTCTAGTAGAAAATTAGAGAAGAGTGTAAACTTTTTTTGGAGGTAATACATAGCATGAATGACTTTATCAAAGCGATGGAGAAGCTTCCTTTTATCGTCAAGCTTATTCTTTGCATCCCTGTTTTAGACATCATCTGGTCTATCTGGAAACTTTGCAAAGGTATCAAGTCTGGCAACATCGTCATGATCATCCTTGGCATCCTTTGCATCATCCCAGGTGCCGCGATCATGTGGCTTCTTGACATCATTTGCGTCCTTCTCAGTGGCCGCCCATTCTGGTTCAAAGACTAGTCCAAAATTTGGAATTAAGCCTCCCTCGTGGAGGCTTTTTTCTTATCTAAGGGAGTATAATGTTTGGTATGTGGGAAAAAGAACTCGAAGAAATGAAGAAGGCCGCTCTCCTAGCGGAGACAAAGATTCTCGAAATCTATCATTCTTCTTTCAAAGTGGAAACCAAATCCGATGACTCTCCAGTCACCGAAGCGGATAAGTCCGCGGACAAAATAATCAAAGATTATCTGCAAAGTAAATTCCCTGATTACGCCTTCCTCACCGAAGAAAGCGTCGACACCAAAGAAAGACTCCATAAGGACTTGGTCTTCATCATCGATCCAGTTGATGGGACGGTTGAGTTTGTGAACAAGACCGGCGGTTTCAGCACGAACATCGCCTTATGCTATAAACACGAGATTGTGGCAGGGGTCATCAACATCCCACTAGAGAAAACGACCTACTTCGCCACAAAAGGCGGTGGCGCTTGGAAAGAAGAAAGAGACAAAAATCCACTTCGCATCCATGTATCGAATAGAGTCGGAAAGAACCTCCGCGCCCTCATCTCCATCAGCCATCTTATAGATAAGGAAAGAGAACAGATCGCCAGGCACAAGGAGTGCTTCGAATCGGTCACTCCATGTGGAGCTGCCACCAAGTTCTGCCGCATCGCGGAAGGTGAGGCGGATGTCGCTGTCCGCTATAGTGTCGCCACCAAAGAATGGGACACGGCAGCAGGGGAGATTCTCCTTGAAGAAGCCGGTGGCCATTTCACCAATCTCCACCTAGAAAAATACACCCATAACAGGGAAGACGTTTATAACCGAGATGGCTATGTCGTGGTCAACGACATGAGGAACGCTCTTTTGTAAAATAAGTGCGTTTTGCCAAGGATTTTATGAAAAAAAGCTGGGTTTTCCAGCTTTTTATTTTTCTTCTGTTTTTTCTTCGTCGAGCTTTTTGTATTGCTCTTCTTTGCGCTTGAGATATGGGTCAAGGACATCAAGCGGGGCGTTCATTGCGCCTTCGCATCTGATGACGCCTGGGATTTCCTCAACGAGTATGGTCTCAATGCCTTGGGAGATATCGGCATCGGCGTAGGCACATCCTTCGCAGGCGCCAACCATGTTGACGTAGACGACTCCATCCTTGAAGCCGACGTACTCGACGTCGCCTCCTTCTCTTTGGAGGAATGGGCGGATTTTGCCTAGGACTGTTTCGATTTGCTTCTCAATCTCTTCCATAACGGAAGAATATTGTAGCCATTTTTTTCTTCCGTACAAGCAAAGTGGTAAGACGGGATTAATATAATCCGCTATAATAACCGCGTTATGAAACTTGCTCTTTGCTACGTAAACCTCTTACGTGCCCTCAAGACACTTGATCTTGAAGGCGTGGAAGTGACCGCTGAAGGCCTCACGAAGATTCTCAAAGGCATCATCGATTTCGAGACCATCAAGTACGTCAATTCCAGCGCTTTCGGATACTTCCCTTCATATACGGGAAGAAGGACCAAAGGCCGTATCAATTACCTTACGAACAACGGCTACCTTGAAACCAGGGATTCATTCATCTCCCTGACCTCAATGTGCGATGAGCTTAATCTTCGCCCGCTAGAGAAGAAAGACTTCAAGATGCCGGAGAGCAAAAACATTAGATTTAAGACGGAGGACAGATAAACATGAAAAAGATGACTGATAAGAAATTCGAAGAATGGCCATTCCAAGTGCCTAACTTCGATAACGTATGCGCCCGCCTCAAAGGCTTCGCTGAATTATTCGAAAAAGCCCCAACCAAAGAAGAAGCATTGAAGCTTTGGAAGAAATACACCCGTCTCCTCGAAAGCGTCGAAGACAAGATCACCCATGTCTCCGTCCTTTTCACCCTTGAGACGACCAACAAGAAATACGAGAAGGCCATGAAGAAGATCAACAATTCTCTTCCAATCCTTGAGCTTGAGACCCAGAAGTTCTCAAAGGCCTATCTCGCTTCCCCATATCTTGAGTATCTTGAGAGCAAATTAGGCAAGCTCCTCACCAAGATGTATCAGTACGAGATCAAGAAGAGCGACGAATCCATTGTCTCCCTTAAGCAAGAAGAGTCTGAGCTCGTCATGAAGTATCAGGCTGTCACCGCTGCGATCACCTTTGAGTTCCGTGGAGAGAAATACAACATGCCTCAGATGGGCAAGTTCCTCCAAGATCTCGACCGCGAGACGAGAAAAGAAGCCGCTGAGGTTTACTTTAACGGCCTTAACGAAAAGAAAGACGAACTTGAGGATATCTTCGATAAGCTCGTCAAAGTCCGTACTGAGATGGCTAAGAAGATGGGATACAAGTCCTACACCGAGCTTGGCTACATCATGATGAACCGTTATGACTATAACCCTCTCATGGTGGCCGCCTACCGTGAGCAAATCCACGATGTCGTCACTCCTCTTGCCGCCAAGATCGTGAGAAAACAAATCGCCCGTTTAGGAATCAGAAATCCTGAGATTTATGATCTCAACCTCATGTTCCCTAATGGCAACCCAACTCCAAAAGGAACCACCGAAGACAAGGTCAACGCCGCTATCAAAATGTACGACCAGATGTCCGAAGACACCTCCAAGTACTTCCGTTACATGAACGACCATAACCTCCTCTTCCTCGATGCCAAACCTGGCAAGCAAAGCGGTGGTTACATGACCTACTTCCCAATCCAGAGAACCCCAATCATCTTCTCTAACTTCAACGGCACCGCCGGTGATGTCGATGTCCTTACCCATGAGTTTGGCCATTCCTTCCAGGCCTTTGAGTCCGCGGATATCAAGGTTCCTGCCTACCGTTCGCCAACCGCTGAATCCTGCGAGATCCATTCCATGTCTATGGAATTCTTCGCCGAACCATACATGGATCTCTTCTTCGATGAGCCTGACAAATACCGTTATGTCCATCTTGCCGATTCCATCTGCTTCCTCCCATACGGCGTCTCCGTCGATGAGTTCCAGCATTGGGTCTACGCTCACCCAGAGGCCACACCAGCTGAAAGAGATGAGCAGTGGCACAAGATCGAAGAGAAATACACCCCATGGAAGGTTGAGGCGGAGAGAAACTGCGAATATCTCTACACCGGTCACCGCTGGCTCACCCAGCTCCATATCTTCGAGATGCCTTTCTACTACATCGACTACACCCTCGCTCAGGTATGCGCGTTCCAGTTCTTCAATAAGGACAGACGCTCACACGAAAACGCTTGGAAGAAGTACATCAAACTTTGCAAACTCGGTGGCAAATACACCTTCTGCGAGCTTGTGAAAAAGGTTGGACTTGAGGTTCCGTTCGATGAAGGAGTCCTCGCCAAAACGATCAAGCCTCTTGAGAAGGTTCTCCGCGATTATCACCCAGAGAACTTCTAAGAAAACGCCCTCTGAAAATGAGGGCTTTTTTCTTCCAAAAACGCACCAAAAATCGGCTGTTTATGAAAGTGTTTTCAGACTTTCAAAAATATATCAGTATTTAATTAGCGACATTCCATTTTCCGAGTCATTTTTGAAGAAATAAATACTAAGTATTTGCAACTCCATTTTAGCCTCGCTCTACACTGGAAAGATTTCTTTACGAAAATATCGCGATTTTTTATGAATGTAACCGTTTTCATGAAAAAAATGATTTGATTCTAGTAGTTTTTTCATTTTGCCTAGTTTATATTCAATGTGTCGAATCGCTAAATCGACATTTCGTATAATTGCCCTAATTGGTGGGAAGTCTCTACGTTGGACCTTAATCCAACACTACGAAGTCACAAAATCGTTAGATTTGTGTTTTGATGTTTAGACTTGATTCTCCTATTCTGGCAATTATCGATTCCATTTAGGAGAAAAAAGAAACATGAAAAAACAAATCTTAGCACTCACCGCCATGCTTGCCATTGCTGGTCTCGCCAGCTGCACCGGCAACAACAGCACCACCGAAAAGATGAAGGTCGGTCTTTTAACCCTTCACGGTGAAGATTCCACCTACGACAAGAACTTCATCGATGCTTTCAAAGCTGCCTGCGACGCCAAAGGCGTTGATGGCAAAGTCCAGACTGGTGTCAACGAAGACGCTGGCTGCACCACTGCCGCTGACAACATGGTCGACGATGGCGCTAAGTTAATCTTCGCCGATTCCTTCGGTCACGAATCCCACCTTCTTGCTTCCGCCAAGAAAGCCGCTGACGTCCAGTTCTGCCACGCCACCGGCACCCAGGCCCACACCGCCAACCAGAAGAACTTCCACGATGCCTTCGCTTCCATCTATGAAGGCCGCTACCTCGCTGGTGTTGCTGCTGGCATGAAGCTCCAGGCCATGATCGCCGAAAAAGCCGATACCTCCAAGAAGATCGGTTACGTCGGCGCCTTCCCATACGCCGAAGTCATCTCTGGCTTCACTTCCTACTACCTTGGTGTCAAATCCATCGTTTCCGATGTCACCATGGAAGTCCGTTACACCAACTCCTGGTATGACGAGAACGCCGAGAAGACCGCTGCCAACGCCCTCATCGACGGTGGCTGCTCCATCATCTCCCAGCACGCTGACTCCTGGGGCGCCCCAACCGCTTGCGAAGCCAAAGGCGTTCCAAACATCTCCTACAACGGTTCCACTGAATCCCAGTGCCCAAATACCTTCGTTATCTCTTCCAAGATCAACTGGCAGCCATACTTCGAGATGTGCATTGATGCCGTCAAGAGTGGCAAGGAAATCGCCACTGACTGGACCGGCACCGTCGACACCGAATCCGTCCAGGTCACCGCTCTTGGCAAGAAGGCCCCAGCCGCTGGAACCCAGGAAAAGCTTGACGAAGTGAAAGCCGCCCTCAAGGCTGGCACCACCAAAGTCTTCGACACCGCCAACTTCACCGTTAAGAACGCCAAAGCTGACACCTCCGAGTTCAGCAAAGCTTCCTACATCACCATGGACGCCGATGGCCACCTCACTGGCTACCTTGCCGATGTTGATGATGACGGCAAATATGTTGGTGAGACCGAAGCCATCAAAGAAGCCAATGGCAAGAAGTATTTCGCCGAATCCGAAATGCGTTCCGCTCCATACTTCGACATCCTCATCGATGGCATCTCCGTCGGTGCCTAATTCCTTCTAGGATTTAGCATTAGTCGAACTTAGTCCCAAGGGCTTTAAATAGCCCTTGGGAATTTCTTATTTTTAGAGCATAATAGATACATGAAAAAGACCGTTGAAAAAGAGATTAGCGTAAGATTCGAGAACATCACGAAAACCTTCGGATCCGTCATCGCCAACGAAGACATCACCTTCGACGTATATAAAGGCGAGATCCTTTCCCTCCTAGGAGAGAATGGCAGTGGCAAGACCACTCTCATGAACATGCTTTCAGGCATCTACTTCCCAGATGAAGGAAACATCTACGTCAACGGCAAACACGTATCTATCTCTTCTCCGATGGACGCCTTCTCCCTAAAGATCGGCATGGTCCATCAGCACTTCAAACTCATCGACGTTTTCTCTTGCCTTGAGAACATCGTTCTCGGTATCAAGGATAAAGAAAAGGCCGATATGAAAAACGCCGCTCTCGCCGTTAAGGAAATCTGCGACAAGTACGGCTTCGAACTCAACCTTGCCAAAAAGGTTTATGAGCTTTCCGTTTCTGAGAAACAGACCCTTGAGATCATCAAGGTCCTTTATAGAGACGCTGAGATCCTCATCCTTGATGAGCCAACCGCCGTTCTCACTCCTCTTGAGATCAGAAACCTCTTCGCCGTTCTCAAGAACATGAGATAGGATGGAAAGACCATCATTATCATCACCCACAAGCTTAACGAGGTCATGGAGATCTCCGACAGAGTCGCCATCCTCCGCAAAGGCCAATATATCGCCACCGTCAAAACCAGTGAGACCAATGAAAACAAGCTCACTGAAATGATGGTTGGTAAAAAGACCACCCTTAATATTGACCGTACCGAACCAGTTAACGTTCAAGACCGTCTCCTTGTCGAACATTTGAATCTCCGCAACATTGACGGCACCAAAGTCGTTAACGACGTCAGCTTCATCGCCCGTTCAGGCGAGATCCTTGGCATCGCCGGCATCGCTGGCAGCGGTCAGCGTGAGCTTCTCGAAGCCATCGCCGGTCTTAAGCCAGGCTACAAAGGCGACGTCATCTTCAACCGCCCAAAGAAGAACCTTCCGGTCTCTTTCTTCCATAAGACCTTCCGTGAGGTCGTCACCATGGCCAAGAATGGAGCGTTTCATTACGAAGACGGAACCCCAGTCTCTTTCGCCGGCATGAGCATCAAGAAGATCAAAGAGCTCGTCAACACCGAAAAAGTCCTCTTCAATGAGGATGAAGTCTATAACCTCAAGAACCTCAATCCACGCAAGATCCGCGAACTCGGCGTTCGTCTTTCCTTCGTTCCTGAAGATCGCCTTGGTATGGGTCTTGTTGGAAATATGGACCTTGTCGACAACATGATGCTTCGCAGCTACCGCAAAGGCAAAGGCTCAAAGCTCAACAGAAAGAAACCTGAAGCGCTTGCCGATGAAATCGTCAAAGAACTTGATGTCGTTACCCCAAGCATTCATACCCCTGTTAGAAAACTCTCTGGCGGAAACGTCCAGAAAGTCCTCGTCGGAAGAGAAATCGCCTCTTCGCCAAAAGTCCTTATGGCCGCTTATCCGGTCCGTGGACTCGATATCAATTCCTCTTACCTCATCTATAACCTCCTCAACAAAGAGAAAGAGGAGGGGAGCGCCGTCATCTTCGTTGGCGAAGACCTCGATGTTCTTCTCGCGCTCTGCGACCGCATCCTTGTCATGTGCCAAGGTCAGGTCACCGGCATCGTCGATGCGAGAACGACAACCAAAGAAGAAGTTGGTTTGCTTATGACGAGCACTGAAAAAGAAGAGGAGGTCAAAGAGAATGCCTGAGAAAATGACAGCGAAAAAAGAAAAGAGCAAGCTCTTCCACGTTGAAAAACGTTTTGATATGCCTCTTTGGCAATCCATTTTGATCAGATTCGGCTTCATCATCGTCGCCCTTTTCATCGGCCTTCTCATTTTGACCATCTCATATGGCGTCAACCCATTCGATGCGATCGGCTCGATGTTCGTCGGTTCGTTCGGAACCGAGAAGAGAATCTGGGACTTCCTTCGCGATGGCGTGCTTCTCTTGGGCGTCGGCCTCGCCCTCATCCCATCCTTCAAAATGAAATTCTGGAACCTTGGCGGTAATGGTCAGATCATTATCGGCGCTTTGGTTTCCGTTATTTTGATGATCAATCTTGGTGGCAAATATCCTGATGCGGTCGTTCTCCTCATCATGATCCCATCCGCTATCCTCGCTGGTGCCGTCTGGGCCGCTATCCCAGCCATCTTCAAGGCTTTGTTCAACACCAACGAATCGCTTTTCACCCTCATGATGAACTATGTTTCCGTCGGTTTGGTCAACGCCTTCATCATGGCCAAGTATCCAATCGGATCGCACGTCATCCCAAGAATCGATGACGCTCACTTCCCATCGCTATATAACGGCAGCTTGCTCATCATTATCATCATCGCCGTTCTTCTTGGGGGCATGGTCTACTACCTCAAGTTCAGCAAGCATGGCTATGAGCTTAGCGTCGTTGGCGAATCCATGAATACCGCCCGTTACGTTGGCATCAACGTCAAGAAGGTCATCATCAGAACCATCATCGTTTCTGGCGCTCTTTGCGGCTTCATCGGCTGCTTGCTTGCTAGCGGCGTCGACTTCACCGTCACTCCTGAGACCGGCAACAACATGGGCTTTACCGCGATCATGGCGGTTTGGCTTGCCAAATTCAATCCAATCATCGCTGCCGGGACTTCCTTCTTCATCGTCTTCATCACGAGAGGCATGACCAAGGTCCAAAGCGACAACAACATCATGAATGACGCCACTCCAAACCTCATCATCGGTCTTATCTATTTCTTCATCATCGGATGCGAATTCTTCGTCGAATATAAGCTTCTTATCAACAAAGGTGGAAAGGAAATGAAGATCACTGAGTTCATCAAGAGCCTTTTCACTTCCAAAGTTGAGAAAGTCAAACTACCGCCAGAAGCAGAAGCGGCAGTAGAAGAAGAGGAGGTCAAGTAAAATGGGTAACTCTTGGGTATTAGTCGCCTTAATCGACGCCATTTCTCTCGCCGTCATCTTCTTGTTCGGCTGCATTGGTGAAACCATCAACGAAAAGGCTGGAAACCTCAATCTCGGCATCCCAGGCGTCATGTGCATCGGCGCTGCCGGTGGCGCGGTTGGCGCGCTCGTCTACATGAAGACCATCTACCAGGCTCTTCCAATCAATATCGACGAGATCAGCTTCTCCTTCGGAAACCTTGTCTCCTATCTCTTACTGATGCTCTTCGTCATCATCTTCGTCGCTGTCTTCGCAGGTCTTTCAGGATTGCTCTTCTCATTCCTTACGACCTCTCTCAAAGCCAATCAGAACGTTACCGGTTTGGCTCTTACCACCTTCGGTGCGGGCTTCGCTGACTTCATCATGGGTCTTATCAGAACCACTGAGAACAAGCCGCTTTTCACCGTTGCCAGTAAGATCATCCGTTTCCATCTCCCATATGATGAGGTTGCCTTTGGACAGACTGGCACGCTTCTCCTAGGAAACGGCTTATTCGTCTATATCTGCTTCGCTTTGGCGGTCGTCGCCTTCTTCGTTCTCAATAGAACCAGAATCGGTTTATCCATCAGAGCGATCGGTGAGAATCCTGCTACCGCTGACGCGGCTGGCATCAACACCGACAAGTACAAATACATCGCCACGACCATTGGCTGCACCATCGCCGGTTTCGGCGGCTTCTTCTACACCATGTCCCACGTCGGTGGAACCTGGGAGAACAGCGCCACCCTCCAAGGCTTAGGCTGGATGGTTCTTGCCCTTGTCATCTTCACCGTCTGGAATCCTCTTCTTGCCATCATTGGCTCCATCGCCTTCGGCTTCCTTCTCACCCTCCCTTACACCATTCCTGGCATCGGATTCGTTGAGATGGAACTCCTCAAGATCGTTCCTTACGTCATCACCATCCTCGTTCTTATCTTCACCTCGATAATCGGAAAGAAAAACGTCCTGCCTCCAGGATCGCTTGGCGTTAACTACTTCCGCGAGGAACGTTAATCAAAATTCAAAAAAGGCCTGCAAATCGCAGACCTTTTTTTATTCGAACTTTTCTTTGAGGTATTTGATATACGGTTCAGCGCTTAATGGCTTGCCGACAACCTTCATGATCCAATCATTTGGTTTGAGGTAGTCGTAGCAGTAATCGTTGTCCCTCATCCATTCGACGATCTTGTTGATTCTGTTATTCTTGATGGCGCCTTCGAAGTCCATCTCTTTCTCGATTCTCTCTTTGATCATCGCACCATATAGGTTTCCTAACGCATATGAAGGGAAGTAGCCCCATAAGGCCTCTGACCAGTGGGTATCCTGCATGCAGCCATTCTTGTCGTCGGTGACTTCAACACCGAGATAGTCGTGGTATTTCTGTTTCCAGATAGCTGGGACATCCTCACACTCGATTTTGCCGTTGATGAGGTCTTTCTCAATCTCGTAACGGATGATGATGTGGAGGCAATATGAGAGCTCATCCGCCTCACATCTAATGAGCCATGGCTGGATCTCATTCATGAGGTGGTAGAAGTCATCGGCAGGAATCTTTCCTAACTCTGAATCGAGAGCCAGAGCGGCTTCTTTCTGAAGGATTGGCATGAAGGCTTTGCTTCTTCCGATGATGTTCTCGAAGAAACGGCTATGGGTCTCGCAGATTGCGCTTGTGGCCATATTCTCGACATGGTTCTCGAACATCTCTTCACTCCAATTCTGGAACTCGAGGGCGTGGCCGCCTTCGTGGAGGCAAGTGAAGACATTGCTTCTCCAGTCTTCGATGAGGAATTTCGTGGTGACTCTGGCGTCATTCTTCGCCAAAGCGTCGCTAAATGGGTGGGCGGATTCCATGAGAGCGCCTTTGTTCAAATCATAGTGGATAGCCTTAAGCATCCTTAAGGACATCTCTTTCTGTTTGATCTTGTCGTAGCTCTTTAAAGCAGGAATTGCATAGGATTTTTGTTTTTCCTTGGCTTTTTTGAGTAATGGGATGAGGGTTTCCTTCAATGGGTTGAAGATGGAATCGATGAAGGCCTCGTTATTCCCTGGCTCATAGGAATCGAGGCAGGTGTCATAAGGGGTCTGCCCTTCCTTCATCATCTTTCTAGCGACCTTCCTAGAAGATTCGACTTGTTTCTTCCAGTAGGGGAGCCAGCCTTTGAAATCGTTCTTTGGGCGGCAGATTCTCCATTGCTCATTGCAGTCAGAGATGGTGTTTCTGTATTCGAGATACTCATCGAGAGTGAACTTCTCCATGAATTCGATCTCTTTGTAGAGGTTCTCAAAGAGCCTCTTCTCCATAGGA
>JAFYAZ010000043.1 GCA_017540455.1 Bacilli bacterium
TTGTCACCGGCCATGCCGAAGTTGTTGGTGGCATTGGCGGCTGCGCTCTTGATGAGCTTGGCGACTGGGTCGCTAGCAGCTTTGTTGACGTGGAAGAGGAGCTCAAGGGCATCGTTGACGTTCTTGCCACGGACGAGATCCATAACGAGACGGACCTTACGTGGGGTGACGCGAACATCACGGGCGATGGCGTGGGCCTCAGTGACCTTAGCCTTGACTGGCTCGGCCTTGACCTCAGCCTTCTTCTTGGCTGGTTTCTTCTCTTCAGCCTTTGGAGCGGCCTCTGGAGCAGCTTCTTTCTTTGGGGCTGCGGCTTTCTTAGCAGGAGCCTTCTTGGCGGCTGGTTTCTTCTCAGCCTTGGCTTCTTCTTTGACTTCCGCAGTAGCTTTCTTTTTGGTTTCTGCCATAGTTGCTTACTCCTTACTTACCGCTGGCCTGATCACCGGCGTTGTTGCCGTGATGGCCTTCGAATCTTCTAGTTGGGGCGAATTCGCCGAGCTTGTGACCGACCATATCCTCAGTGACGAAGACGGTGATGTGCTCTTTGCCGTTATAGACGGCGAAGGTGTGCTCGACGAAGGCAGGATAGATGGTCGAACGTCTCGACCAGGTCTTGATGACTTCTTTTTTGCCGGCTTTATCGAGATCCTCGACCTTCTTGAGAAGGTAAGCATCTACGAACGGGCCTTTTTTGCTAGAACGTGACATGTGTTCGATCTCCTTTCCTTAACCATTACGACGTCTCATGATGAGGCGGGTGCTGTTTTTCTTGATGCGACGGGTCTTAACACCCATAGCTTTCTTTCCCCATGGGGTGCGTGGGGCATCGCGTCCGACAGGACACTTACCTTCACCACCACCGTGAGGGTGGTCACATGGGTTCATGGCGGAACCACGGACGGTTGGGCGGATACCCATGTTGCGGTTGCGACCGGCCTTACCGATGTTGACAAGGTTCCAGTCGTCATTGCCGACGATGCCGATTGTGGCGCGGCAGACGCTTAAGACCTTTCTGACTTCGCCAGAGGCAAGGCGAAGGATGGTGTATTTGCCATCGACGCCAAGGACCTGAGCCATGGAACCGGCAGCGCGGCACATCTGTCCGCCTTTGCCTGGCTTAAGCTCGATGTTGTGGATGAAGGTACCTTCTGGGATGTTCTTAAGAGCTAAGTTGTTGCCGTTTTTGATATCGGTGGCCTCGCCGCTGATGATCTTGTCACCGACGTTGAGGTCTTTTGGTCTAATGATGTAGCGCTTTTCGCCATCAGCATAGGTGATGAGGGCGAGGAAGGCGGTACGGTTTGGATCGTATTCGATCGCCGAGACAGTTCCTGGGATTTCGTCTTTGTTACGACGGAAATCGACGATTCTGTAACGGTTCTTGTTGCCACCGCCGTGGTGACGGCAGGTGATCACTCCTTGATTGTTTCTGCCACCAGTGTGTTTCTTGGTGAGAAGAAGGGATTTTTCAGGAGTGGCTTTGGTGATTTCCTCATACGAGAGGGTCTGCATGGCGCGACGGCTCTTGGTATAAGGCTTGTAAACTTTGATTGCCATTTCTTTTCTCCTATAGTGGTTTTCTTTTTAAGATTTTTTCTTATTTATATATAAGGATTAAGTCTTAAGGGTGTTTCCTACTCTTTGAAGAGGTCGACAGCCTCGCCTTCGGCGATGGTGACGATCGCTTTCTTGTAGCCGCCGATGAAGCCTTTGTAACGTCCGCCGCGGGATTTCTCCTTGGCGCTCACGTTGACGATCTTGATATCAACGACTTTGACCTGATAGAGCCTCTGGAAGCTGAGTTTGATCTCATCTTTGTTGCTCCAATCAGCAACCTTGACGGTCACTTTGTTCTCATTCTGGAGAAGAGCCATACTCTTTTCGGTGATGACTGGTTCCAAGATGACTTTGTAATCGTGCTCATTTGGAAGAGCGATAGGTTTCTTAGCAGCTTTTGGGGCTTCCTTCTTAGCCTCGGCTTTTGGGGCCTCAGCCTTTGGGGCGGCTTCCTTCTTAGGAGCAGCCTTCTTAGCAGGAGCTTTCTTGGTAGCCGTCTTCTTCTCGGCGGCGACTTTCTTTTCTTCGGCCATTATTTAAGTCCTCCTTCGAGCGCTTTGACATCGGCTTCGCTGATCACCATGGTGTTCGCGTTAAGGATGTCGTAGACGCTGATGTTGTTAAGGGCGCGGACCTCGAGGGCTTCGATGTTCGTGGCGCTCTTGACGAGTTTCTCATCGCTTCCGACCAAGAGAACTTTGCCTTCAGCCTTGATGGTCTTAAGTGATTCGGCCATGGCTTTGGTGCTGATCTTGGCGAGTTTGAGGCTGTCCACGACGAGGAGGCCTTTAGCAGCCTTCTGGGAGAGGACGGTCTTCATAGCAAGGGCGTGAGCCTTCTTGTTCTGAGAAACGGTGTAGTTCTGGTTGCCATCTGGTCCGAAGACGGTTCCACCGCCAACCCAGATTGGGGAGCGGCTGCTACCCGCACGGGCGCGTCCGGTACCTTTTTGACGATATGGCTTCTTGCCGCCACCGGAGACTTCGTGTCTCTTCTTGGTTTTGGCAGTGGCCTGACGGGCGTTGGCGCTCTGAGCGACGACGGCGTCATGGATGGCTTGTTCGTTTTTCTCGGTGATGCCGAATACCTCGGCGCTTAGTTTGACGTCTCCGACTTTTTCGCCGGCGAGATTAACGACTGGCAAACTGATTTTCTTTTCCGCCATTGTTATTCTCCTTTCTTCGCAAGATCAACAAGTGGCTTAACCTCTGGCTTAGAGAACTGCTTGAGGATCGCGCTTCTGATCATGACGAGACCTTTCTTGGCTCCTGGGATGCCACCCTTGACAAGGATGTAGTTCTTCTCAGCGCTAGTCTCGATGACGGTGACGTTGAGGAGGGTGGTCTGTTCATCACCCCAGTGTCCGCTCATTCTCTTGCCTGGAATGACGCGGTTGTTGTCACGGCCGTTATTGGCAAGGGAACCGATCTGACGGTGATAGCCAGAACCATGGCCCTTTGGACCGATGTGGGCACCGTAGTGTTTGATGACACCACTGTAACCGTGACCTTTGGATGTGCCGATGATGTCAACGACTTCACCAGCCTGGAAGAGATCGGCGGTGAGGTTCTCACCAACGTTCTTTCCGTAGATTTCCTCACCCTTTAATTCGAAGAGGTGAGCTTTGGCAGCGACGCCGGCTTTCTTGTAGACGCCAAGCTCAGGTTTGTTGAGGCGGCGTTCGGCGATATCTTCGTAGCCAACTTTGAGGGCTTCATAACCATCTTTCTCGATGGTCTTCTTGCCAACGATGACGTTTGGAAGGACTTCGATGACGGTAACTGGATACATAGTTCCGTCAGCGGCGAAGACTTCAGTCATGCCCATTTTTCTTCCGATGATGGATTTCATTCTTCAGTCCTCCTTATTTCGCTGTGACATCGATGTCGACGCCGTTTGGAAGATCAAGCTTCCTGATGGCATCGATGGTCTCTTTGTTTGGACCGACGACGTCGATTAATCTCTTGTGAGTTCTGATTTCGAACTGCTCGCGGCTATCCTTGTACTTGAAGGTAGCACGGAGAATCGTGTAGACCTGCTTCTCGGTTGGGAGCGGGACAGGACCGACGATTTTCACATTGAAATGATTCGCTATTTCTACGATCTTCTGGACGGCGACGTCGAGAATCTTGTGATCGTAAGCCTGCAAACGAATGCGCAGTACTTGCTGTTTCGCCATGAATTTTCCTCCTTATTTCTTCAGGCTTGCTTTTGCTAGCTCCATGCGAGTTCCCTGACTAAGTCGAGCACCTTAACAACGGCATTCGGCGTGTCAGCAACATCGCACTTCATCGCTGGCGTCAGCGTGTATGAGTATATTCCCGCGTATGAGGGCGCGTCAACAAAAAAATGAAAAATATTTTCGATGGTTATGGCACTTTTGCGAAAATCGTCAAGAGCTGTCCAAAAAAGTGTCGAAATGGCCTAAATTTTGCTAATTCTTTGTGCATTGTGCATAAATTTGCATAATTTTATATGCCAAAAAACGATTTTTGACGCCCTTCACTTTTATCCTTTTTTGAGATTTCTTTAACCGCGAATACCTTTTTTAAGCAATAATTAGGGGGTCGTTTGGAGGTAACCCGATGGACATCTTTGGATATTTGAACAAGTTCGGTGGCTATAGCTTTGAGGAGAAGCCTTTCTCCGAATCAGATAGCCTCGTCTTTTCCCAGTTAAGTTACCTCAAGTTCGAATACGGATTCTCCGCTCTGTCATGCGGAGACGAATACGTCGAACTCAAAAAATTCGCTGACCTCTCTGATAAAACCCTCTTGGCCCATGGCACAAGCGATCCGGCCATGTATAACCAGTTCTGGCTCAAGATTTTGGAGTGCCCCCGCTTCTCCACTTTGAAGATCGGGCACATCGAATCCCATTTCAGCGTCGACGACTGCATCCAGTACATGGCGATGACCTTCATCGGCAAAGGACCGATGAGATATATCGTCTTCCGTGGCACCGACGGAAGCCTTGTCGGTTGGAAGGAAGATTGCAACCTCGCGACCATGAAAGAGATCCCTTCCCAGAAGCTTGCGAAGGATTACGTCACCAAGGTCGTTAAGCATCGTCTCTTCCCATTCACCATCATCGGGCATAGCAAAGGCGGCAACCTCGCGATGTATGCGACCCTCATGATGAAATGGAGATATTACGCGCGATTCAAAGGTTGCTATTGCCATGATGGCCCTGGATTCCAAGATCCAAAGGTCTTCAGCAAACGTGCCTTAGATAGACTCACCCCAAGAATCCATAAGGTCATTCCGGGCGAATCGCTCATCGGACTTCTTCTCAACCAGGTGACTCCATACAAAGTCATCTCTGCGAATGAGAAAGCCTCTTTCTTCCAGCACAGCATCTTCAAGTGGGATCTTGATGATGAGACTGGCGAGCTAATTGAGCTTGAGAGAAATTCAAACGCCTCAAAGACCAAGCAGACCATGTTCACCAACTGGCTTTCCTCTCTTAGTAAGAAAGACTTAGTCCTCATGACTGAGTGCCTCTTCGATATCCTTCAGGCCAAAGACAGAAAGACCATCTATGAGGTCATGGCCTTAGGCAAGCTTGATTTAGGAATCACTCTTATCAAAGGGTGGATGAAGTACGACGAACAAACGAGAAAGACGCTCAAGGACAACCTCTTCTCCGCGCTTACCTATTACAAGGCTGCGAAAGAAGAAGTCGCTGCCTCATATGGGCCTAAGAAAGAGAAGAAACCTAAGAAAGGCGTCTTCAATATCTTCAAAAAGAAAAAGACCGACAAATAGCCGGTCTTTTTTCATTCTAATGGGGTTTTGCTGTAGATTTTTGTTTTTTATAAACCCTTTTCGAGCTTACGGCGTTCGCCCTCTTGGTAGGTGTATTTGCACCCGCAGCAGAGTTGTTGGTATAAGCCGTATTTGTCTCTAAGGGCTTTGCCTTTTTCGATTCCGTCGTCCTTCTTGAAGTCGCTATAGAAGTACTTGGTTTTGGAATGCTTGGCTTCTAATTCTTTGCCGATGGAATTGAGGATGAGGGAGTTCTTTTGCCTTGAGATAGTCATGACCGTGGTGAAGTAGTCAAAGCCATTTTCTTCTGCGTAGTCATAAGCTTCACCCATTCTCTTGCGGTAGCAGATCATGCAGCGGCGGCCACCTTCTTTTTCATCTTTGTATGGAGCGAGGTCTTTATCGAATTCATCGTTGTCATATGGGGTGACAACAAGCCCAACATCAAACCCGAAATCCCTTTTGACATACTCAAGGAGTCTTTTCAGCTCATCGAGTCTTTTGTTATATTCCGCCTCAGGATAGATGTTGCTGTTATTGAACATGATGGTCACATCGAAGTGAGGGCAAAGGAAAAGGAGAGGCCAGCAAGAACAAGGTCCGCAGCAGCCATGAAGAAGAAGCCTTGGTTTCCTCTCGCCATGGAGGTTTTTGATCTCCTCAAGGCTGATGTTGTAATAGTTAGGCTTCTTGATATTCATCCCTAATCCTCAAGGTTTTTGGAATAGTCGTATTTGCCATATATGAACATGGCGTCTCCAAAGGAGAAGAAGCGATATCTTTCTTTGACGGCTTCCTCATAGACGGAGAGAGTGAACTTCCTTCCCATGAAAGCACTGACGAGCATGACGAGGGTGCTCTTAGGAAGGTGGAAGTTCGTGATGAGAGCGTCCACCGCTTTATATTCGTAGCCGGGTTCGATGAATATCGAGGTGGCTTCTCTTGTCGCGACGAATTTGCCGTATTTCTGGTAATTGGCCTCTAAGGTTCTGACTGAAGTTGTGCCGACAGCGATGATTCTCTTTCCTTCGGCTTTGGCTTTGTTAAGCTCCTCTGCCGCTTCTTCGCTGATCTCAAAGACCTCACTATGCATAACGTGGTCTTTGGTGTCGGTGACTTTGACTGGACGGAAGGTTCCTAAGCCGATGTTCAAAGTGACATCGATGACTTTGGCGCCTTTGGCTTTGATTTTATCAAAGAGTTCGTTGGTGAAATGGAATCCCGCGGTTGGAGCGGCTGCGCTTCCAGGGATCTTCGCATAGACGGTTTGGTAATCGTCTTTGTTCGCGCACATCTGCTTGATGTATGGAGGGAGAGGCATCTGTCCAAGCATATCGAGGACTTCTAAGAAGATGCCTTTATAGATGAACTTCATGTTTCTTAAGCCTTCAGGTTTGACGGCTGTGCAGACGCATTTGAGCTCACCGTTTCCGAAGGTGCAGATAGAGCCTTCACGGACGCTATGGGCGTTGCCGACAAGGCACTCCCACTCATCGCCTTCAAGCTGTTTCAAAAGAAGGACTTCCACCGCTCCACCGGTCGCCTCTTTGGTGCCGATGAGTCTAGCTGGAATGACCTTTGTATTATTTCTCACAAGGACATCATTTGGACCAATGTAGTCGATGATGTCATGAAATTTCCTATGCAAAAACCGCTTATTTTCCCTATCGACGACAAGGAGGCGACATTCATCGCGCTGCTGCATTGGGGATTGGGCAATAAGTTCTTCAGGAAGGTTATAGTCGAATAATGAGATGTCCATTTAGAAGCCTCTTTCGTCTCCGAACTTCTCAAGGATCTCTTTCTTGTATTCAAGGAAGCGGTCCTCTTGGATGGCTTTCCTCGCTCCCTCAACGATCTTGATGAGGAATCGGATGTTATGAATGCTGTTGAGCCTCTTTCCGAACTCTTCGTTAGCGATATGAAGATGGCGGAGATAGGCTTTGGTGTAGTTCTTGCAGGTATAGCAATCGCACTCAGGATCAAGAGGGGTGAAATCCTCTTTGTACTCGTTGCGACGGATGTTGATTCTGCCTTTGCTGGTCATGAGGGCGCCATGTCTGGCGATACGGGTTGGAAGGACGCAGTCGAACATATCGACGCCAAGTTCGATGCCGCCAAGGATGTAGTCGATTGAGCCGACGCCCATGAGGTAACGTGGCTTCTCTGGCGGGAGATAACGAACACTGTCGGCGACCATGTGGAAACAGACGTCTTTTGGCTCACCGATTGAGGTTCCTCCGATGGAATATCCATCGAAAGGCATCTTGGCGAGTTCTTTGGCGCACATTTCCCTGAGGTCAGTGAAATCACTTCCTTGGACGATGCCAAAGAGAGCCTGGTCTTCTCTGGTGTGGGCTTTGAGTCCTCTTTCAGCCCAGCGAAGGGTTCTTAAAGTGGATTTTTCAGCGTACTTATGGTCGACAGGATATGGCATGCATTCATCGAATGACATAGCGATATCTGGTCCGAGGGCTTCTTCGATGTGGATGACGTCCTCTGGGGAAAGGAATTCCTTGTCACCGTTGAGGTAGTTCTTGAACTCAACGCCTTCTTCGGTGATCTTGCGGGTCTCTTGCAAAGAGAAAACCTGGAAACCACCGCTGTCGGTGAGGATTGGGCCATCGTAGTTCATGAACTTATGAAGTCCGCCGGCCTTTTTGACTAAATCCTCGCCTGGGCGAAGATGGAGATGGTATGTGTTAGCGAGGATGATGCCCGCGCCTAACGATTTGATTTCCTCTGGGGAAA
The DNA here is from genome assembly GCA_017540455.1 of Bacilli bacterium. Lineage (GTDB taxonomy): Bacteria > Bacillota_I > Bacilli_A > RFN20 > CAG-826 > UBA4951. Next base: position 8,076 of record JAFYAZ010000043.1, read on the forward strand.
GGGTTTTGACGGTCGCGTTTGTGCCAACTGGCATGAAAATAGGAAGCTCTACGTCTCCGTGTGGGGTGTGGAGGATTCCGTATCTTGCTCCGCAGTTCTTATCGATATGTTTAATCTCTAACCAAAAATCTTTGCACATAACTAACGGGGCTATTCTAATTCCTCAAAGGACAATAGGCAAATGCCTATTACCACTTAACGTCTTGATGGATGAGAGGTCTAAAGGCCGTATTGAAGACCTTGGTATGAGCTAAACCGACCCATAAAGCGTAGCCAGCAGCAATGGCGACAGATTCGCCTGCAGCAACAAAAGCGCAGCTCATCCAAAGCGGAGTATCGCTTGCAAAGTCCATGAAATAGAGCTCTGAGCCAACGATAATTCCGTTAAAAAGCACTGGCCAGATACAGGCAATGCAAAGCCTCTTTGAGAAGAAGGAAATAAGCAAGCATGAAAAGAGAGTTGCTGATGTTCCTATTAACATATCAATGGCCGGGTTAATCGTTAAAGCCGCACCGATGCCATTTGAGATGAGGCAGCCAATCGTTAATCCGATGGTGATGTCAGGTCTCCAGAAGCAAAGGAGAACGAGCGCCTCAGAGAAGCGACATTGGATTGGTCCGAAGGACAAAACGGGAACTAGTAAAGTAAGCGCCACATAGATAGCGGCGATGATAGAGTTCTCAGCTATCATGCGGACGGAGAAGAATCCGCCCGAAGGTTTCGATTCATTATGAGCCATTTCTGACCCTCCCTGTTTTTTATACGTGGAGCAAGAGGAGCAACACGTTGAGGAAATCTTAAACTAGTGACGACTAAACTGCAAAGAAAAGAAAAAATAGGTGGGTTTTGCATGGGATTTTTGCGTTTTTGCTAGGGTTTTTGCTACCCATGGTTACTAGGCAAAAGAAACAAACGAAGATATAATCTTCCCGTATGAACGAACAAGAAGAGGCCAAGACCCCAGAGAAGAAGAGCAAGAAGGGCTTGATCAGCAACGTCATTTTCCTCATTCTTTTGACCGCTCTCGTGGTCACTCTTTTCTTGTCCTTTGGCGAGATCCAAAAGATCGGTGAGACCCTTGCCCAAATCGCAACCGGGAACAACTGGCTTTGGCTCCTTGCCGCCTTTGGAGCGGTCATCGTCTACTTCCTTCTTTGGCCAATCACTTTGAATCTCTTTTCCAAAGCTGCTGGCTCCTCTACTTCTAAAACAGATGCCTATCTCATTGGCTGCTCTGAGCATTTCTATAATGGCGTCACTCCATTCGCAACAGGAGGACAGCCATTCCAAATCTATTCCTTCACCAAAAGAGGCACTTCCGCTTCAGTTGCGACAAGTGCGGTCTTAGCCAATTTCGTCACTTTCATGATCGCGACCAACTTGATCGCTTTCGTTTCCTTATTCTTCTATCCGGAAATCACTAAAGGTTTAGCGGCCTTAAACATGGAATGGGCGAAGTATGTCGCTATCGTGGGCTACACCATCAACTTCTTGGTCCTTCTTTTCATGATTGCCTTAGGAACAAGCAAGCACTTAAAGAACTGGATCATCGCTATCATCAAATTCATCACGAAACCTAAGTTCTTAAACAAGCACTTCGCCAAACTCATCCCTTCGTTTGAAGCGTATTGCGAGAACGCCCAAATCGGTTTCCGTTCTATCTGGGTTCATAAGAAGACCTTCATCTTCTCTCTCCTTATCAAGATAGTGACGATGCTCGTCTATTACCTCATCCCTTACTTCCTTATTAAGGCGGTTGGACTTAATGCCTCGCTTTATGATGCGGAAGGCATGAACGCTTTGATTGTCTTATTCGCGACATCATTTGCCATCACCGCCGTCGTATGGGTTCCAACCCCTGGAGGAACCGGCGGCATTGAGTATGCTTTCTCAATCGTCATCTCTTCTGTCTGCTTGATGGCAAGCGCGAACTCCGGTGCCGCTTTAGCGTTATCTCTCCTTTGGAGACTTGTCACATATTACTTCACTCTCATCGTCTCATTCGTCTTTGTCTGCATCTTCCAAGCTAGAGACAAGAAGGCTTTATCCAGGACGGAGGAAACCCCTAATGTATAAAGGACCTCTGAATGTCTTATATGCCGGAAATAAGGGTTACACGATGGCCCTATATCTTTCGCTTGAAAGCATGGCCAGAAGAACCAAGAACCCTCTTAAGATCCATGTCTTCACGATGACCACAGGAAAGGTCGTTGGTATGGACGAAGAGGATAGGCTTCTCTTAGAAGAGATGCTTAAGGACTTTAACCAAGAAAACGAAATAACCTTATACGACGCCTCAAAGATGTATGAGGAAGAGTTCATGAAAGGTCCTAACACCAAGAACGTCTTCTTCCCTCCTATGTGCTTGCTTAGGCTATTCGCGGAAAGACTCCTTCCTAAGGATATCGATGAGCTTCTCTATCTTGATGGGGACACTCTCATCTATAACCCTATTGAGAACATCCGTGAGAACGATATCTCCGAACATGAGTTTGGCGCTGTCCTTGATTACTTAGGAAAGACCTGGAAGAACAAGAACTATTTCAACTCAGGTGTCCTCTACTTCAACATGAAGAAGTGCCGTGAGACAGGCTTATTCGAGAAGTGCATCGAATTCGTCATGACGAAGAAAGCCTTCTTTCCTGACCAAGACGCTTTAAATAAGAAGAACCTCTCCCATTTGGTCATGCCAACGAAGTTCAATGATCAAAGGGATGTCTTAGAAGACACAGTCATCAGCCATTACCCAAGAAGGATTTGGAAATTCTATGACCCCGTCAAACCTTGGATGATCAAAAGAATGCACAAGGAATATAAGCGCCATAACTTCGACATCGATTACGATTATTATCTTGAGCACTTCCCATTCGAAAGATACGGGATGGAGAAACCCAAGAAAGATTGGTAAAGAAAAACGCCTCAATGCGAGGCGTTTTATTTTTTCTTTATGTTATTAGGCCCTTTTCGCAACCTCGGTTGAGGATTTGGTAGCGGCGATCATGATGTATCCGCCGAAGGCACCGGTAACAGCACCGACGACAAGGTTCATGATTGGGAAGCCGAAGCCCCAGTTCTTGCCACCGAAGATGTAGGTTTTGCCTTCTTCGAGAGCGTAGTTGAGGTGGATGCCGTTATCTCTCCAGACGATGGTGAGAACACCATAGACGATGAGACCGATCGCAATAGCGATAGCAGCACCGCCAGCCATGAGACCTGGAACCTTGGTTCCGTTCTTGAACTTGCTAAGCCAAGCAAGAAGGAGAAGGACGAAGGCAACTAAGCTGGAAAGGGTCATGGTGAGAAGGAGGAAGTTGATTTCTCCCTGCTTCCAAGCGTTGAGTGAGGTGTTGGTGGCGTTGACGATTAAGCTGAGGCCAGCTTCAAGGGCGATGACACCGGTGAAGACCATGGCTCCGCCGATGAATCCGCGGAGAAGAGGTTTCTGGTCTTTGCCATCATAGAGCTTGACCATTGGGATGTTGGTAGCGATGAGGAAGAGGATGGCGAGCAAGAGAGACATAACGATGACGAAGACTAAGTTGCTGTCAGCGCCATTGTTTCCAGTGAGGTCGAAGAATAAGACGGCCTGGAGAAGGAAGAAGATGCCAGCGGCCCAACCTTCAACGATGAGAGTGGTGAGGGCTTTGACGACTGGTTCATCATCACGTGGGTTCATAAGACCTTTGATGGCATAGAAGAGACCGTAGCCAGAGATGGTAGCAAAGCTAAGACCGGCAACAGCGAGTTCTAAGTAAAGGAGATAGGCTCCACTGAATAAATTCTTTGTGAAGTAAGTTGGATCAGTTCCGAAGTACTCAGGAACAACGAAGGCACCGAAGTAAAGACCAAGGGCACCAAAGGCGAGAACGATGAGAGCGTGCGCTAAGAAACTCAAGGTTCTGGATGTGTTTGCATATTTCATAAACAACCTCGCTCGCAAGGGCTTCAAAAAATTACGGGAAGCCGTGCAACTTCATTATTTAAATCTATCTTGAAAAGATAGTCAATTGCCAAAGGGGAATTTCCTTTAATTCCCCTCGAAAAGAAACGTCCGCAAAATTCGCGCATTTTTGGAATTTTAAGCGGTTTTTGCCAAGGATTTTTGGGTTTTAGAGGGATTTGAAGACGATTATCGCGCTAAGGAGTGACCAGGCGAGATTGTAACCGCCGCAATTACCATCAACGTCAAGGAGTTCGCCGATGAGATAGACGCCCTTCTCCTTTTTGGAGGAGAGGTTCTCATCCACTTCATCAAGGGACAAACCACCAATCGTCACCTGGGAATAATCAAAGCCGTAGTGGTTCTTGACGGAGTATCTAAGATTCTTCATCGATGTGGCAACGCATAAGGCATCCGTTCCTTTGGAACGAGCAAGAATATGTTTCTGAAGAGGCTCAACCAAATAGGAATCAAGGTAGAACTTGCTGTTGAGGGCTTCGTCGTGAGCGAGTCTATTCATCAACTCCTCAAAAGTCCAATCAGGGAAAAGGTCCACCACTAATTCGATGTCTTTTGGATTAGAGTGACGGTAGATCGCGCTTTCGGCGTTGAAGATGACGATGCCAGAAATACCATCGTTCTTGTAGAGGATCTCACCGTTCTCCTCAAAGATTTTATCTTTGCCTATGAAGGCTTTGACGTTTGCTTTATGACGGACGCCTGCTAGAGGCTTGATGTCTTTATCGTTAAGGATGAGAGGGGTTAAGCCTGGTTTTGGCTCAACGAAATCATAGCCATGTTTCTTAAGAACTTCGTAGAAGCTTCCGTCGCTTCCGAGTTTTGGATCGCTCTTACCACCGGTTGCGATGACGAGCTTATCAAAGGTGTGGTTTTTCTTATCTGCCTTAACCTCGATTTGTGAGCCTTTTACTTCGTAATCGGTCACTCTTGTCTCGGAAATGAAAGTGACCCCCACTTTCTCAGCGAGTTTCTTTAGGTATAAGGCGTAGGCTGGCGCACTCTCAGAGAGAGGATAGACATAATCGCCGTTGTAAGTAAGTTCGATGCCAAGGCTCTTAAGAACGCCCTCAAGGAATGGGTAAGGATATTTTTCAAGAATCGGCCCCATGAACTCTGGGTGATTGTATTTCTCTTTGGAGAGATTCTTATTCAAAAGATTGCAGTGTCCGTTTCCGGTCGCATAAAGCTTCTTGGAAAGCTTGCTTTCCTTTTCGAAAACCACCACTTCGGATTCTGGGTGTTTGATTTTCAAAAAGATGGAGAGATAAAGGCCACTTGGACCACTGCCGATAATACCGATTTTCATCGTATGTATTTTAGTCTAGATGGAGAGGATAGACAAAAAGAAAAGCAGCCGTTTTGGCGGCTGCTAATTTCTCGAGATTATTTTTCTTCCTCTTTTTTCTCTTCTTCCTTTTTGCCGTGCTTCTTATCGTACACATCGATTTCTTCATCGATGATGGATTGAGCTTGGCTATGGTAGACGTATTTTTTCTTTGAGGTATAGAATTTGTCGAGCTCTTCTTGGACGATCTGACGGAAGGAAGCGTGGGTAAGATATTTCTCTTCCTTTGGCTCTTCTTCAACGACCTCTTCTTTCTTGACGGCTTTCTCGCCTTTGAAGACGAAGAAGGCTCTAATCAAGAAGCTATAGAGAATCATGGCGATGAGGGCAATGCCAAGGATTCCAAGTCCGCTTGGGGTGGATTTGCCACCATGGGCGAGGACGTGGTTGATGCTAAGGGCGGTAAGGCTGTAATGGAGAGGGTTGGTTGGAACGATGATCTTGGTAAGGAAGATGCCAAGATGGATAAGCGCTAAGAGGAGAACCAAGCCAAGGAATGCGCTAAGAAGGAATTTAGGGAAGGTAGCCTTTCCTTTGCCTTTCCAAACTATGAGGTGGTTAAAGAGATAACCGGCAACGAGGTAAAGGACAAATGAGGCGCAGGTCGCGATGATCCATTCAATGAGCTCATTCAAATCAAGGATAGGAGCAACGAACTGGAGTAAGCAGAAATGCGCACCTAAAGCGATGACGATTGTGAGAAGCTCAAAGAGAAGGAATTTGACGAAGCGAGGCATCCCCTTCTTCTCTTTCTTTGGTTCGGCTTCTTCAGCGGCTGGTTCAGAAGCTTCTTCGGCTTCTTCCACTTTTTCAATTTCTTTTGGTTCTTCAGTCGCCTGTTCTAACTCAGGCTGTTCAGACTGAACTTCTTCTTCTTTTATTTTTTTCATGGATATGTACCATCCCTTTTATTTAAGGATACTAGAGACAATCGATTTCTTTAAGATAATCCTCAACAAATGCATCACTTGGCATCAAAAGGTCACCTCTAGGTGAGAGACCAACAGTACCGATTTTGATTCCGTCAGGCGTGCAGTTTCTCTTGAATTGGTTCTGGAAGAAACGCTTGAAGAAGACCTTAAGCCATTTCTTCAAAGTCTCGTTATCGTACTTGTAATTAAAAGCCTGTTGAGCGAGGAAATAAAGTTTCTTTGGTGAGAATCCATAACGGAGATAATGGAAGATGAAGAAATCCTGGAGCTCATATGGACCAACTTTGTCCTCAGATTTCTGGACGATTTCGCCTTTGGCTGAAGGCGGTAAGAGCTCAGGGCTGATAGGCGTTTCGATGATGCCCATCAAAGCGGTCTTCGTTTCTGGATGCATAATCGCATATCCCTCAACGACATATCTGACCAAGGTCTTTGGAACGGAAATGTTGAGATCGTAGAAGGACATGTGGTCACCGTTATATGTGCACCAACCAAGAGCGGCTTCAGATAAATCGCCGGTTCCAACCATTAAGGCGTCTTCATCGTTAGCGGCGTCCATCAAAACCTGGGTTCTTTCACGGGCCTGTGCGTTCTCATAAGCGACATTGTGGTTTTGTTCATCGTGCCCAATGTCTTTGAAGTGTAAACGCACGGACTCACCGATGTTGATTTCACGGAAGGAAACGCCAAGTGACTCTGAAAGAAGAGTGGCGTTATTGAAGGTTTTCTTACTTGTTCCGAAGGATGGAAGAGTGATGGCGATGATGTCTTTGAGGTCATAGCCAAGTTTCTTGAAGGCCTCAACGGAGACAAGAAGGGCAAGAGTTGAATCAAGACCGCCAGAAAGACCTAAGACAATCTTTTTCTGATGGACGGTTTTGAGTCTCTTCACAAGCGCCATGCTTTGCATGGTGAGAATGAGATTAACTCTTTCAAGGTCAGTTTCTTTGGTTTCTGGAATGAATGGGTTCTTCGCGTAGTGACGGGTCAACGCTTTTGGAGTTTCCAAAGGCATTGAGAAGAAGATCGTTTGATAATCGTTTTCGTATTTGGCTTTGAATGAATGGTTTCTGTTTCTTTCGGCCTCAAGAAGTTCAATGTCGATCTCAGAAATGGCCTTTTCCATCTTGAAAGGGGCTGACTCACAAAGAATCTTTCCGTTCTCGGTGATGATGTTGTGACCACCGAAGACCATGTCGGTTGTGCTTTCGCCATCGCCGGCGTTGGCAAGGATGTAGGCGGCCGTCATTTTATCTGAAGCCGTCTTCAAAAGGCTTGTAGTGTATTCGGCTGAACCAATAAGCACTGGGGTGGCGCATAGATTAAGAATGACATTCGCGCCTGCTTGTGACGCTTTCGCGGAAGGCACCTCAATGTTGGAGATATCTTCAGAAAGCTCAACGGCGATTCTGAGTTTTGGGTAATTAGAGTCAACGAAGATCAAATTGGTTCCAAACGGGATCTTTTCTCCAAGAAGATTGATGTAACCCTCTTTCGGTCCCTCGGAGAAGTATCTATTTTCGGATGGATAGGCTTTTGGAACGATACCAAGGATCTCACCGCCATAGTAAACGACACCACAGCTATATAGTTTTCCGTTGCTCTTGATTGGAGCGCCGACAGTGAAGAGAAGGTCGTTCTCTTTGGAAGTTTCTTTAAGCTCAACAAGGGCTTTCTCGACTAATTCTTCAATAGTTTTGTTGAAGACCAAGTCACCTAAAGTGGCAGAAGTTAGACATAATTCTGGCAAAACAAGAATTTTGACACCTTCTTTGCTTGCCTCGTTCACAGCCTTGATTATTTCTTCTTTGTTATGAGTGACACCAGCGATCTCCACTTCGATTGATTGGGCTGCAACCTTAACGAAGCCAAGAGGATCAGAAAGCTCATTTTTGTCAGAAATCCTTGCAAATCTTGACTTTTCTTTAGCAGAACCCCCTTCATTTAAGAGCTTTTGGTGAGCCTCATCAGAAAGGATAACGAAGTCTTTTTGACCGTTCTTGGTGATAATAATCCTGCCTTCGTTCTCCTCTAATTCTTTCCTTAACTTATCCGTATTTCGTAGTAATGTGATTGGCTTAATGTCGTTCATAATAATTACCTCTTTGTCATTATACTGTCATTTTTGCTAATGTATTGAAGATTTTGCTAGTTATCATAAAATTGTTGAGATGTTAAAGACCGGCTTAGCGATTCTGAACGCTTATATCCAAACCCCTGCCTCTCTTCACTTCTATAAAAGGATGAAGGAAGAACTTGGTTCTTTAGGCATTGCTCTCGATTACAAAACAAATGCTGAAATCCTTTCGTATATCGCCTCCAGCGGCGATCTTTTCGCCAAGGAAATAGAGAAATATAACTTCGTTTTATATCTAGATAAGGATTTATATATCTCTGAGATGTTAGCGAAAGCCGGAGTTAAGCTTTTCGACAGCGCAGAAGCGATTAGGCTTTGCGATGACAAGATGCTCACCTACATCACTTTATCTAATAGAGGAATAAAGATGCCAAAGACGATCTCGGCGCCTCTTAACTACGCTGGAATCGATGATGAGGCCTTCGTTAAACAAGTCGCTAAAGAGTTATCCTTCCCGATCGTGGCCAAAGACAATTTCGGGAGCCTCGGGAAAGAAGTCTATTTAATCAAAAATTACGATGAGCTCGTGTCTTTCGAGAAAGAACATAAGTTCAGCGCCCACTTATATCAGCAGTTCATCGAATCGAGCAAAGGCCATGATTTCAGAATCATCGTAATCAATGGCAAGGTTGTCGCTTCTATGAAGAGATCCAATGACAACGGTGACTTCAGAAGCAACGTTGCCCAGGGCGGACACGGCGAAGTTATCGAACTTCCAGCCTCCTTCGCTGAAGCTGCCGAGAAAGCGGCGAAGATATTGAACCTAGATTACTGTGGTGTTGATCTTCTTGATGATAAAGAAGGCAATCCAGTCCTTTGTGAGGTTAACTCCAATGCCTTCTTGCAGGAGATTGAGAGGATCACCGGAAAGAACATCGCAGGTGTATACGCAAAGCACATCGTAGACGCACTTAAATAACACATCGAAAAAGAAAAGAGGCAGGATTTGCTGCCTCTTTTTTATTTTTTGTGGCGATTATTCGGCTTCTTTTGCCGGTTTCTTTTTGCCTTCGTTGGCTTTCTTTAATTCGCCAAGGATCTCTTTAAGGATATCAGCTTCGGTTGGTTCTGGAGTGCCTTCCTCTGCTGGGGCAGGTCTCTCTTCTGGATGCTTCTCGTAGTATTTCTCAAGAGCAGCAGCCTTAGCGGCGGCTTTCTTCTCTTCGATCTTGTTCATGACTTTGACGATGATGAACAAAGTGAGACCGATGATGATGAAAGCGATAACTGCGTTGATGAAAGCGCCCCAATCGATGATGGCGGACATCTTGTAGGTGAAGGTTGTGCCATGCTGTTCATAAAGACCAAGAAGCGAGTTCTTCCACTGGATAAAGTCAGCATCTTCGACTTTTAAGCCAACTCTTTCCTGAGCGGCAGCAAATTCGATAACGCGAGCATTAACCTCGTCCATAGTGAAGGACTGAAGGTTGATGGTCTGTCCATTCTGAAGGAAAGCTGCGCCTTTTTGAGCATCAGTGACGGCTGGAAGGACGGTGACAAGTCCTTTAAGACCTCCTGGAACTGCCCAGGTCGCTAAGCTCATCAAGATGTTGACGAGCGAGGTGACGATAGCGTTGAACGCGCCGCCGATAACGACGCCAACGGCAAGCATGAAAGCGTTGCCTTTGTTAAGGAATGCCTTAAATTCTTCAAAGAATCTCTTAAAAGCACCCTTCTTCTTTGGTTGTTTTTCTCCCATATTTATTGTTCCTCCGAAACAATTGTTGATTTTATGATAGCGCACTCTATCAAAAATTAAATAGACCAATATAAAATAGGTTGCCCGCGTGCACGCTATAGCAAAATAGTGCTTCAAGATGTATCAAAACGCTCTAAAAATTAGTAGTTTTTTGATACACGAATTTAATAGTGAAAGAGACCTCAAAATTAATCAATTCCCATCGCATTTTTTGCCCTTTAAGTTTTCCACATTTTTATTCGTCAATGTAAGAGGAAGTGATTCACAAAAATTTTTGACTAATCACACTATCAAAAGTATTTTTAGAAACGAGAAAATGGCTTGCTAACGAATATATTCGTACTATTTGATACACTGTCAAAAATTGAGATTTTTCTTATTGACTTCATTATCTTTCTTTTGGTGCCCGTCAAAATGGCAAAAATACTAGGGTTTTTGATTGTGGAAAACTCTGTGAAAAAGTTTTCAAAAATTTTCTCAAAAATAGGTGTGCATTTTGATTGCAATTTGCTATCCGTTCCTTATGATTATCGGTGCAAGGGAGATGAACCGAATCTTCCAAACATAAATCGGGTCGGTAATGGAGGCGTTTTAAAGCCCCTTATTACTTAATCCCCTGTGTGTGCGAACGCGAAAGGAGCGTTGTATATGTTAAAAGTCAGAAAAAGAGATGAATCGATCGTTGAATTTGATTTAACGAGAATTGAGAAAGCTATCGAAAGAGCTTTCGTCGCGGAACACAAAGAAGCAGATAAGAATATCATTGAGCTTTTAGCTCTCCGTGTCACAGCGGAGTTCAATAAGAAGGTCAACAACGGCATCGTGGATGTTGAAGATATCCAGGACAGCGTTGAAATCGTCTTGATCCAGGCTGGATACGTCGATGTGGCCCACAGCTACATGGACTACCGTAAAAAACATGCGGACATACGTGAGATCAAGAAGACCGAGCTTAACTATGCCACCGTCGTCGACAACTACCTTAAGATCAGCGACTGGCGTGTTAAAGAAAACAGCACCGTCACTTATTCCGTCGGTGGTCTTATCCTCAGTAACAGCGGCGCGGTTACCGCTAACTACTGGTTAAGCCAGGTTTACGATAAGGAAATTGGTGATGCCCACCGTAATGCGGACATCCACATCCATGACCTTTCCATGCTTACCGGCTATTGCGCTGGCTGGTCCCTCAAACAGCTCATCCAACAGGGTTTGGGTGGCGTTCCAGGCAAGATCACCAGTACCCCAGCTGGCCATTTGAGCACCCTTTGCAACCAGATGGTCAACTTCCTCGGTATTATGCAGAACGAATGGGCGGGAGCTCAGGCATTCAGTTCATTTGACACTTATCTCGCCCCATTCGTTAAGGTTGACAACCTTACCTACAAGCAGGTTAAGCAGTGCATCCAATCCTTCATCTTCGGTGTCAACACCCCATCCCGTTGGGGAACCCAGGCTCCATTCACCAACATCACCCTCGACTGGACCGTCCCAGAGGATCTTAAGAACCTCCCAGCCATCGTCGGTGGCAAGGAAATGGATTTCACCTATGGTGATTGCAAAGCCGAGATGGATATGATCAACAAAGCCTTCATCGAAGTCATGATCGAAGGCGATGCCAACGGCCGTGGATTCCAATATCCAATCCCAACCTATTCCATCACCAGAGAATTCGATTGGTCCGATACCGAGAACAACCGTCTCCTCTTCACAATGACCGCCAAGTACGGCACCCCATACTTCAGCAACTACATCAACAGCGATATGAAGCCAAGTGATGTCCGTTCTATGTGCTGCCGTCTCCGTCTTGACCTCCGTGAGCTCCGTAAGAAGTCCGGTGGTTACTTCGGAAGTGGTGAAAGCACCGGTTCCGTCGGTGTTGTTACCATCAACATGCCACGTATCGCTTACCTTGCCACCAACAAGGAAGACTTCTATGCCAGACTCGATGGAATGATGGATATCGCCGCCCGCTCACTTAGCATTAAGCGTAAGACCATCACCAAACTTCTTGAAGCTGGCTTATATCCATACACCAAGCATTACCTTGGCTCCTTCAAGAACCACTTCTCCACCATCGGTCTCGTTGGTATGAACGAGGCTTGCTTGAATGCCCGTTGGATCAAAGCCGACCTCACCACTCAGGCTGCCCAGGACTTCACCGTTGAGGTCCTCAACCACATGAGAGCCCGCCTTTCCGACTATCAGGAAAGATATGGTGACCTCTACAACCTTGAGGCTACCCCAGCTGAGTCCACTGCCTTCCGTCTTGCGAAGCATGACCGTGAGAGATATCCAGACATCCTCACTGCCGGCGGCGCTGGTGAGACCCCTTACTACACCAACAGCTCCCACTTACCAGTTGGCTACACCGACGATATCTTCGCCGCTCTTGATATCGAAGACAGATTCCAGACCCTTTACACCTCTGGCACCGTCTTCCATACCTTCCTTGGCCAACGTCTTCCAAACTGGGAGAGCTGCATGAAGCTCGTCCGTAAGATCGCCGAGAACTACAAGCTTCCTTACTACACCATGTCCCCAACCTATTCGATCTGCCAGGATCACGGTTATATCAATGGTGAAGTCCACACCTGCCCAATCTGTGGAAAAGAAGCTGAAGTCTGGTCCCGTATCACCGGTTACTACCGTCCAGTTAAGAACTGGAATGATGGAAAGGCCCAGGAATACAAAGATCGTAAGACCTACATTCCAAACGAGAATTCCCGTCCACACGCTCACGACAGCGCTTGTGAGTGCTGCGAGCACGAAGAGAAGGCATCCGCTCCAAAAGTGACCAAAGTCATGCTCTTCACTTCTCCAACCTGCCCAAACTGCAAGATGGCGAAGATGATGCTTGATAAAGAAGGCATCGAATACGAACAGATCGACGCTGTTTCAAACAAAGAGACGACCACCGCTTTCGGTATCACCAATGCGCCAACTCTCTTAGTTCCAAATGGTGAAGCTTATGATGCTTATGAGAACGCTTCAGACATCAGAGGCTACATCCAGAAGGTGAAAGGCGGAAATGCTGCCTGATATTCTAATCATAGGCGGAGGGGCTGCGGCAATGACCGCGGCCCTTTATTCGCTTAGAGCCGGAAGAAGCGTCAAACTCATCGAGAAGCAAGCGTTCGGCGGTCAAATCGCCGATTCTCCAAGAGTTGAGAACTTCCCATCCATCAAAGAAATCTCTGGCATGGAATGGTCCAGCAACCTTTTCGAGCAGATCAGCGCTTTAGGTGCTGAGTTCGAAATGGACGAAGTCAAATCCATCGAAAAGAAAGGCGACAACTTCGTTGCCCATTGCGAATATGGGGACTATGAAGGCAGAGCCGTCATCATCGCTAGCGGAGTCAAACACCGTCACTTAGGCATCCCAGGAGAGAACCTCAAAGGCATCTCTTACTGTGCCGTTTGCGATGGCGCTTTCTATACTGGCAAAGACACGATGGTCATTGGCGATGCCAATAGCGCCCTTCAGTATGCTCTGCTTTTAGCAAAGACCTCCCGTCATGTCGATGTCGTCACCTTGTTTGACAAGTTCTTTGCTGACGATATCCTTGTGAACGCTCTTAAGGCCCTTCCAAACGTCTCGATCTACCACAACTACAATTCCGTCCGCTTCAACGGTACAGATAAGGTCGAAAGCGTCTCCTTCGAAGGAAGACTCGACAAGAATCCTATGACGATTGATATCAATGGTGTCTTCGTCGCCATCGGACAGGTTCCGGATAACGAAAGATTCTCGAATCTCGTCGAATTAGATAAGGGCTTCATCGTTACTGATGAGAATATGGCCACCAAGACCGAAGGCGTCTTTGCCGCCGGTGATTGCAGGGTCAAAAAAATAAGGCAGCTCACCACCGCTTGCAACGATGGTGCGATAGCCGCCTTAAATGCTAATACCTATCTAACGACCAAGTCTCATTCGTAACCACGAAGTTCGACTTTCTCGATATTCTTATCAAGAATGGCCTTCCAAATGAGGGCCTTTTCTTTTGGCACAGGATGGAAACCATGTTCAATGCAGCCATCCCTATCGACATATTGCTGGAGGAAGTGGCGTTTGGCGCCGGCAAGCCATAGAGAGATCTTCTCAATGTCTTCGGTCTCATGGAATTCTTCGATGATGGTCGTTCTGAATTCATAATCGACAAGATCGGTGTGCATAAGGTAATCAACGGATTCCTCGATGTCTTTGATGTCGACATTGTCCACTCCAATGGTTTTCGCATATTTCTCTTTGGAGTTCTTGATGTCCATCGCGACATAGTCGACTAGACCCTGTTCGACAGCGATCTTAAGAATCTCTGGACGAGAGCCATTGGTGTCCAACTTAACTTTGTATCCCAAGGCCTTGATTTCGCCCAATTTCTCCAGCAAATCCGGCATCAAAGTGCATTCTCCACCGGAAACGCAGACGGCATCAAGGACGTTCTTCCTTTTCTCTAAGAACTCTTTGATGTCTTCCCAAGGGATGAAGGCAGGCTTCATTCCAGGAATGACCAAAGCCGAGTTATGGCAAAACGGGCAACGCATGTTGCATCCCGCAAAGAACAAAGTACAGGTGATGTTGTCGTCAAAATCTAGAAGCGAAAGCTTCTCCATTCCACTGAAATCCATATGCCCATATTATAAACCCACTCAAAATAAAGTAGAATAAATGCGCATGAACGAACAACTATCCTTCTGGAACGAAAACAATGAGCCTTTGGCTGAGCGTCTTAGACCTACATCTATCGATGAGATAGTCGGCCAAGACCATCTTTTAGGCAAAGGCAAAATCCTTCGCAACATGATCGAAAGCGACAAAGTCCCTTCGATGATCTTTTGGGGTCCGCCTGGCGTTGGCAAGACAACGATTGCAAAAGTGATCGCTAACGTCACCAAAGCCGACTTCATCACCTTCTCTGCCGTCACTAGCGGCATCAAAGAAATCAAAACCGTCATGGAAGAAGCGGAGAAGAACCGCTTATTCGGTGGCAAAACCATCGTCTTTGTAGACGAAATCCATAGGTTCAACAAGGCTCAGCAAGACGCTTTCCTTCCTTTTGTCGAAAAAGGCAGCATCATCCTTGTCGGTGCTACAACTGAGAACCCTTCGTTTGAGATCAACAACGCTCTTTTGTCACGTTGCAAAGTCTTTGTCCTCAATCCTTTAAGCGTTGAAGATATTGTTTCCCTTCTTAAGAAAGCCATATCCGACAAGCGCGGATTCGGTGGGATGAAGATCAAAATCAGCAAACAGATCCTTGAGACAATCGCCACCTTCTCTAATGGCGATGCCAGAGGAGCCTTATCCACCCTTGAGATGGTTGTCCTTAATGGCGATAGGCAAGATGACACAATCACCGTCTCGAAAGAGATAGTCGAACAAGTGACTTCAAAGAAGTCTTTCCTATATGACAAGAAAGGCGAGGAACACTATAACCTCATCTCCGCCCTCCATAAATCAATGAGAAACAGCGACCCTGATGCGGCTGTTTATTGGCTGGCTAGGATGCTTGAGGCTGGAGAGGACCCTCTTTATATCGCAAGAAGGGTTGTCCGTTTTGCCTCAGAGGATGTCGGACTTGCCGATCCTAGAGCCATGGAAGTCGCAGTGTCTGCTTACCAGGCCTGCCACTTCATCGGTGTTCCTGAATGCAACGTCTGCCTCACCGAAGCGGTCGTCTACATGGCGATGTCCCCAAAATCAAATGCGATGGAAGTCGCTTACAATAGAGCCGCAGAAGACGCAAGAAAGATGATTGATGAGCCAGTTCCTCTTGTTATCAGGAACGCTCCGACCAAACTCATGAAAGAGCTTGGTTATGGGGATGGCTATATTTACGCTCACGACACCAAAGAAAAGATTGCCAGCATGCAGTGCCTTCCAGATTCTCTCGTAGGCAAAGAATACTTCACCCCTGGAAACCAAGGATTGGAAGCCAAATACAAAGCCCGCCTCGAAGAGATCAAAAAATGGAAAGAGGCTCATAGCGCCAAAAAAGAAAAATAGGCGTTTTGACTATTTCGTGGCAAAAGTTCTACAATAACGCTATGTTTGATTTCACATCCCCACTTACCTATATCGGCTTTTTCTTTCTGTTGGCTTTTGTCCTTATCTCTTTGCAGCACATCTATTACTGCTACAAGGAATGGGAGCCTAAGAGAAAGCTGACTAAGACTTTATGCGTTCCTGCGCTTGCGATCGCTGCGGTTTTCCTTGCCCCAATGAGGTGGCAGATCTATGTCGGAGCCGCTGTCGGAGCTATCGGCGATTACTTCCTTCTTAAGAAGCACTTCGTCAAATTCTTAGCCTTAGGAATGCTTTTCTTCTTCCTTGGCCATATCTTCTATATCAATGAGGCTATGTCCATCTTGGTTGAAATAGGACTTCTTGAAGTCAAGAACATCCAAATCTGGGCGGTTGTCTATTTTGTTGCCGCTTATGCGATCTTCTTCACGATTGCTTTTATCATCACGAAGAAGAAATGGCTAATGAGTTTGGCAGGAGGCTTATACTGCGTATCCCTTCTTACCGAAACGACAGTAGGCCTTGTCGGTGTTCTTCTAGGTCAGCCTCTCTTCTTCATCTTCTTGCTATTAGGAGGGCTCGTCTTCCTTATGAGCGACTCGATGCTTGTCTATTCTCACTTCTTCAAACCAATACCAAGAGAGCATTTCCCAATCATGATCACCTATCTCCTTGGAGAGGTCTTGATTGTCGTAGGTTTGATCCTCACGAACGGAATGATCAGATAAAAGAAAATCCCTGAATTGCCAGGGATTTTTAAATATTTGCTAGGGTTTTTAACGTTCCAAAGTAAGTTCGCCGGCTTTTTTGAGCGCAGTCTTTGTGACCGCCGGACCGATAAGCTCATAGACAAGCGTGGAGGTGAGGATGATGGCCACCACCATCGCTCCGATTAGAGGATTTCCACCAGGGCCGCTTAAGGCAGCGCCTGCGGTAGTCGATAAGCCGATTGCGACACCGGCTTGAGGGATAAGGCAGAAGCCAAGATATTTTTTAACGGTTGGCTCGGCTTTCGAGATGGCGGCACCGCTAAAGGCGCCAAGCCATTTGCCACCAGCTCTGAAGATGACGTAGATAAGAGCGATAGCCAAAACAACAAGACCGCTTCCGCTAACGAAGATGGTCAGGTTGAGATTGGCGCCGCTGATGATGAAGAAGAGCATGTATATCGGGGTGGTAAACCTGTCAAGGAACTCAAACTCTTTGACGCTGTCTTGCCTCATGTTGACGAAGATGGCGCCTGCGGTCATGCAGGTAAGCAAAGAGCTAAGCTCCATGTTTCCCATGAAGTCTTGCTTGAATAAGTAATAAAGGCCAAGCGAGGCAAAGACGACGAAGATGATCCAGCCGGTTCTATTTCCTCTTGAGCGGAAGAAATGGCAGGCAAAGGACATCACGAAGCCAAGAGCCGCACCGATAGCAAGAGAGATAACAATCTCGATAAGAGGTTTGACGAACATCTCGTAAGCGCTGAAAGAGGTTCCTGTCGCCATTGCACTAGCAATCTGGAAGAGGATGGCAAAAAGAATAAGAGCAGCCGCATCATCAAGGGCGACAACTGGAAGCAAAGTATCTGTGACAGGTCCTTTTGCCCTATATTGCTTAACGACCATGAGGGTGGCTGCTGGCGCTGTCGCAGCGGCGATCGCACCTAAGGTAAGCACGAGAGGGATAGGGATATCGTTAGGGAAGATGAAATAAGCCACTAACAAA
>JAFYAZ010000044.1 GCA_017540455.1 Bacilli bacterium
ACTATGTCATCCTCAAGGTCAACGCTGAAAAGCCAGCTCTTGATGAGTTCGATCGTTTGGCCAAGCTCAACCAAAACGTACTCCGCCACTTGATCACTGTTGCGCAAGACTAATCGGCAACATTAATTGGAGGATGGTAAAAAATGCTTAATCATGTCGTTCTTATTGGTCGTTTGACCCGTGACCCAGAGTCACGCAAAACCAACGCAGGACTCACAGTCGTTTCCTTCACTGTCGCGGTTGACGATTCATTCAAAGGTCCAAACGGAGAAAAGAACACCCTATTCATGGGTTGCTCAATCTTCGGAACCAAGGCTGAGAATGTCGCCAGGTTTGTTAGAAAAGGCTCCTTAGTGGCCGTCTCTGGCAGACTTAATCAGCGCAAATACACCAACAGAGACAATCAACAGGTTACTGTTATCGAAACCATCGCGGATAGCGTCGAATTCTTAGAACCAAAATCCGCTAACGGTGCCACTCCGGATGCCAGCATCCGCCAGCAGGCCCCTCAGCAGGATTATGTATCAGACGATGCCGCTGACAGCGGCAACTTAGATGGAATTGATGTCGTCAGTGACGATCTTCCATTCTAAGACACAAACAGAAAGGATTAATTAACAATGGCTTTCAAGAAAATGAGACCTAAGAGAAAGGTCTGCTACTTCACCAAGAACCACGTTAAGTTCATTGACTATAAGGACACCGAACTCCTCAGCAGATTCATCACTCCTGATGGAAAGATCCTTGCCCGTAGCTCAACCGGAACCAGCGCCAAGTATCAGCGTGAACTCGCCAAAGCTATCAAGAACGCCCGTTTCATGGGTTTGCTTCCTGAAGTTGGCCAGAGATAATCTCTAACAAAAACTAAGCCGTCCAATAAGGCGGCTTTTTTGTTGTAGGATCTGTTTTTCTTTGGTGGCGATAATTGTTACTTAAAGCTTAAACTAAAATGTTATTATTTTAGAAGTTGGTCGGTACTAGGCGTTTCTTATATTTATTTCATTGAGCTTATTACCACAAAGGGACATTTAATGGGAAACACAATTCAAAGCATTAATGATTTGTCGTCAATATTAACGAGAATTCAAAGCGAAGAAAACGCAAACAATAGATTAGCGTTTCTTCTTGCTGCTCAATCTAACGTTATTAGAAGCATTGGTTCATTAGAATTAGCGGCATATACCATTGATAGCATTATCGATTTGTTGAGAGACAACCATTACAACGCCGCTTCAGAGGAAGACAAAAGCTTTTTCCAAATGCAGGCAGCCAACGCTATTCAATCGATTTTTGTGTTTGGGAAAGCGAGATTATCAATTCTCAAGCAGGAATCTGCTAAGGCGTTTGATCAACTTGTAGAGCAAGGCTTTTCTTTAATTCAGAACGGCCTAAGAAAAATAGCCCAATTAGCAACAACTGCTGCCATCGAATACGCAACGGGTGGAGCAGCAACTATAACAATAGGAGCAAATTTCAAGCAATCCTTAAAAAACTCTTTAAAAAAAGGATCACATTTTTTAGAACCCCAAAAAACAAGGAACTTTTTCGCCGCACTAAAGCAAAGAAGACAAGCTAGGAAAAACGCTGAAAATGCAGAAGATGAACTTTTAGAATTAGAGCAATCATTTTTACGAAAGGCTATTGAGTATAGGGAATATTTAGGAGACTCAATTGTTGTTAAAGAACTAATGAATGAGTTCTATTCCGGTCCTGACCCATTAGAAAAACAGAAGGCTGTCCATTTCTTTAAATGGCTTCTTCTTGTTGGAATGTTTGCAGTATTTGCTCTATGTATGAAAACTACCTTTCCTGACTGCACACCTTTCTTAGTTGCGTTTTCAGTTTTAATTGTTCTGTGCCTTGTATTTCAGATTGTGTGTCCTGCGGTTGCTTTTTCAAAGGCAGCACGAAAGGAAAGAGAAACTTTCATTGCTTTTAAAGAATTAAGTAATAACTCAATTGGGTCAGAAGAATACATAGATAAACTAAATGCTTATGAAACATCATGTACCCGCTATTACGACATCACAGATGTTTGTGACATTATGGGGAGCTTCTTTATTGCTGTTGGAGTTATGGCATTATTTGCTGGAACATCAATATTCCTTTGGCTGATTCAGGCAAATGAATTTTTGAGCGTTCTGGCCAAAATTGGTTCCGTGCTTTGCGCTATTGTTGGGTTTGTTATCGATATTCCTTTCCTAATACACTCCTTCCGGAAAATTAAGCGAGCGTTTTGATGAGAAAGATTGCTACTGTTTAAGTCCAATGGAACCAGCTCCAAGTATCAGCGTGAACTCGCCAAAGCTATCAAGAACGCCCGTTTCATGGGTTTGCTTCCTGAAGTTGGCCAGAGATAATCTCTAACAAAAACTAAGCCGTCCAATAAGGGCGGCTTTTTGTTATAATTCGCCTATGAAAAAGAAAACCAAAACAATTATAATTGTTTCCATTTCCGCTTTTGTTGCTGCTTTAGCCTTAGCGGTTGCCATCCCTTTTGCCGTCCTTGGCGTTAAGACGGCTGGCTTAAAAGCGGACACCTCTTATTTGAAGAATGACACAAACTATTCCACTAAAGTGGAAGTGAAGGACCTTGAGCTTGTCACGCAGCACGTTTCTTGCGGATACGCATCAATTGAAATGATTTCCTCTTTCTATGGGAATCGCGTCACTGAAGATGAATTGGACGCCAGGAACGGCGCCGTCTCAACCGCATCGACAGGCGGATTCGTTGAAGAGATCAACAAATGCATCCCTTCTAAGAAGTTCAGCGAGCGCGCGTATTTAAAAGATGACGAACTCCTCAAAGGAATCCATGACTCCCTCAAAGAAAACAATCCTGTGGCTATTGAGTGGGCCGCTAAATATGAAGATGAATGGACTCTTCACTTTTCTGTTGTCAGCGGACTAGATCTTTCTAGTGATAAAGTGACCGTTTACAATCCATACGGTTATATCGAAAACCTCTCAACAGAGGAGTTCCTTAGCCGCACTTCATTTGAAGCTTATAAAGACATTCCTTTTTTCCTAAACTTTGGATTTGCTTACGGCGCGTTCCACAAAAACATCATGTTCACTGTAGCATGAGTATCTATTGAAACCGCTTACTAATATTTTGTAAAATATTAACAATCGTAAGAAGGAGTGTACGAAATGAAAAACAAAAAATCTGTTTGGTCAACAATCATCTTGGTCTGCACGATTATCTTTACCATCACGTTTGTGATAAGCGTTGTGAACTATATGGTTACGCTTCCTACCGCAACAGAAGCTGCTGTCAACGAGCTTGTTAAGCAAGGTTATGAAGAAGACCTTGCCAGAGGTGCCGTTTCTACCGCTATGAGCATGACTACCACACTCATGGTGTTGGTCTGGACGTTCAAGGTTTTCCAGTTGATTGGAGGATTCTTCTTCTCTCTCAAAGGAAAATGGGGAAAATTCTGCATCGTTGCTTCAATCATCGTCTTGGTTTGCAGCTTTATCGTCATGTTCAACAACATTGGACAACATGCTGATGCCTTAACTATCGTTCTCAACATCGTTGATGTCATCCTCGCCGGCCTCTTCTGCGCCGCCTGCTGCATGCACAGAAAAGAGAACAAACAGCTCGAGCTTGAAGAAGAACTTGCTGAAGAAGAATAATCGAGAACAAACAACTAAAAGGTGCTTCGGCACCTTTTCTTTTTATCTAATCGCTAAAGAAAGGCAAAACGTTTATAGTTCTTTCATGGACTACTTCGCTTTAAAGAAACTTCTTTTTGACAGCGCGGACAACAAGAACATGGAGTTCGCTAAGAAGGTTTTCAATACCTCTTATAAAATCATCGGTCTCATGACTCCTACGCTAAAGAGAATCATCAATGAGCATTATAAGGATGAAGACCTCAAGCTTTCCGACTTCGAATTAGGCGAGTATCAGGAGATCGACATCGTCTATCTGGTTACAGCACTAAAGAGGGTCCGTACCTACAAAGAACAGATGGAATTCCTTAAGAAGAACCTCCATTTCGTTAAGGGTTGGGCGGTCACCGATGTATTGAATCAATATTTAAAAAAGGCCACTTTTGCAGAGTATTTTCCGTTTTTTGAATACTTTTCTAAGCGCAAAAACACGTATGAAGCAAGGTTTGCCTATGTTGGAATGCTTAAACACTATGCCAGCCCGGATATTGAGAAGATCACACCTTTCCTTCGCTACAACGAAGAATACATGATCATGATGGCAGAAGCCTGGCTCCTCGCTACTATCGCAATCAAGCATAGCGATTTCGTCTATGATCTTCTTAAGAGCATGAACGATGAGGCCCTCAAGAAAAAGACAATTTCGAAGATGAACGAATCGTTCAGAATCTCGAAAGAAGACAAAGAAAGATTCAAAGCCCTTCGATAATTTGGCCACTATCTCATAGATAGGAGGCCTTTTTCTTTATGAATATGAAAAAGCATTCATATTATTGTTGAAATATGAACAAACATTCATATAATTGTGTTCGTAAGGAGCGTTACTAACTTATGAGCGAGATACCAAACGAGAAAATTCTGACCAAGATGGAAGAACTCCTGAATGTGGCCAGCGACTACACGAGGCTTAAGATCCTCTACGCGATCATGGACGAAGACAAATCCGTCTCCACGATCATTGAAGAAGTAGGGGCTAGCCAGTCTTTGGTTTCCCACCAGCTCAAGGTTCTTAAGAGGGCCAATTTGGTTGCCACCCACAAAGAAGGCACCAAAGTCTTCTACAAGTTAGCGGACGAACACGTCAATTCGCTCCTCAAAGTCGTGCAACAACACGCGGAAGAATAACTATATGAACGAGGAAAAAGATAAACATCACCACCACCATCATCACGACGATGATGAGTGCGAACACGAAGGTGGTTGCTGCTGCCACCACCACGACGAAGAAGAAGAGCTGACCAAAGGTCGTCTCATCTTTTTAATCTGCCGTTTAGCGGTTGGCCTTGTCTTAGGCTTGCTTGGTTTGTTCCTTTGGAACGAGCAAAACCTTAGGAACATGGGGCTTTCTAATGACGCTGCCCTTTGGACCAACTTCGCTATCATGGCCGTTGCTTACTTAGCGGTCGCTTATGACATCCTTTGGAAAGCCGTTAAGAATTTCAGACACATCAAAGATTTATTTGATGAGAACACTTTGATGGCAATTGCCACCATAGGTGCTTTCTGTCTCCGCTTCTTTGGAGAACAACAGAATGAATTCTTTGAAGCCGTTATGGTCGTCTTCCTCTATCAGGTAGGAGAGTTATTTGAAGACATCTCCGTCGATAGAAGTAAGAAGGCCATCGAAGATGCTGTTGGCTTAAGAGCCAAGAAGGCTTGCTTGATTCACGAAGGCAAGAAAGAAGAGGTCGATCCAGAAACCCTTAAGATCGGTGATCAGATTCTTGTCTCAGTTGGTGACATCATCCCAGCCGATGGCGTTATTGTCTCCGGCAACGGTGGAATCAACATGGCTTCCCTAACCGGAGAAAGCCTCCCTCAGCAAATGGGTGTTGGCGATAACGTCAATTCCGGAACCACTTTGGTCTCTGGCTCGCTCGTTGTCGAAGTCACCAAAGAATATGAAGACTCAACCGTCAGCAAGATCATCAGGCTCGTTAAAGAAGGGGAGTCCTCAAAGTCAAAAGCACAGCGATTTGTCACGGCTTTTGCAAAAATTTACACCCCAATTGTTTGTTTAATCGCCGTTCTTGTGGCGGTGGTCCCACCTCTCTTCATCGGCATCAGCGAACCAACCGTTTGGGCTACTTGGCTATATAGCGCAATCTGTTTGCTTGTTATATCTTGCCCATGCGCGATCGTCGTGTCTGTGCCGCTCGCATACTTTGCCGCGATTGGCCTTGCTTCAAAGAACGGCGTCCTTATCAAAGGCGCTTCCTACCTTGACTGGCTTAGCTCTTTAGATGCGGTCGCTAGCGACAAGACCGGCACTATCACATTAGGCGTCTTTTCTATCGACCACTTTAAACAGAACGAAATCGATGAAGAGTTATTCAAAGAATATCTCTTTGCCGCTGAATCAAGGAGCAACCACCCTCTCGCCAAAGCCCTTATGGGTGATGACGACGGAAGCAAATATCAGGAGTTCATCTCTGAGTACGATGAGATCGCTGGAAAAGGCGTCGCTATGACCTATAAAGGTCACCGCGTTTTAGCTGGCAGCGCTCACCTTCTCGAAGACCACAAGATCGCGTTCGTTAAGTGTGGCAAAAAAGGTTCAACCACCTATGTTGCCGTTGACGGCAAATATGTTGGCCACGCCACGCTTAAGGACAAAGTCAAAGACAGCGCGAAAGAGATGGTTGATAGCCTCTCTTCGATGAGTATCGAAACCATCATCCTCACCGGTGACAGAAATGACATCTCTAAAGAGATTGGCGAGTTTGTCGGCGCGAAGAGGGTTTATAGCGAACTCCTCCCAGAGGACAAGAAACGTATCCTCCACGAAGAGATCGAAAACCATAAGGGCGGTGTAGCTTATATCGGCGATGGTATCAACGATGCCCCGTCGCTTGCTCTTGCTGATGTTGGCATCGCCATGGGCGGCGCTGGAAGCGACATGGCTGTCGACAGCGCGGACGTTGTCGTCATGAATGACGATCTTCGCAAAGTCGTCAAAGCGGTCAAGATCGCCAAAGCCGGCAAAGCAAAGGCCACATTCAACATCGTTGCCTCGCTTGTCGTTAAGGTCGCAATCGCCGCTCTTTCTATCATCTTTGGGGAGGCGTTCCCGCTTTGGGCAGCCGTCCTTGCAGACACCGGTTTAACCCTGCTTCTTGTTATCAATTCCATTTCTCTTCTTTTCAAGAAAGTGAAATGAAAACCTAAAAATCCTCAGCAAAAGGCCACTATTTCTAACGGTGGCCTCTTTTTTGCGCACGTAAAGGTTTATCCCATAACGGGATAACGATATAATTATCATTAACCATGAATAAACTGATTTCGAAAACCCGCATAGCCCTCTTTGTCATCTACAGCATCCAAGCTGCGATTACAATCGCTTTCATCGTGCTCTGGTTTGGCAACATTTTCGGCATCCAGGAATCACAGAATATTCAGTTCTACCTTCTCTTCGTAGCGACCGCATTCCTCTTCATCGATGCCTTCGTTTTCTGGTTCGCCCTTCTTAAGATCGGCCGCAAGAGACAAAGCAACGACCAAGAGGCCGCCTCACTTATCGGCGGAGACGTTCAGAATGCTTATAACTTCGCCCATATTGGTTTAGTCGTCGTCGATGGCGATGGCATCGTTATCTGGGCCAACAACATGTTCAAAGATATGCAGATCGACATCGTCGATGCTGACATCTATCAATTCGCCCCAGGCCTTAAGGAACTCGTTAATGGTGTTCCAGGAAAGACCATCAAAGTCACGATCAAGCAGCGTCTTTACGAAGTAAGATACCTCTCTCAGCCAAAGATGTTCGTCTTCAACGATAAGACTGAGTTCGAAGAAATGGCGACCTATTCCCGCGAACAGGCTACCGTTCTCGGTGTCATCATGATCGACAACTACAACGATGTTTCATCAGACACTGATGAGATGTCCGAACAGATCATGAAGGTCCGTTCCATCATCAACGACTACTGCCGTGAGTTCGGCGTTCTCGTCCGTCGTATCAAGACCGACTCCTACTTCATGGTCTGCAACTACAATTCCCTCATGCGTATGGAGAAAGACAAATTCTCCCTCGTTGAGAAAGTCCGTGAAGCCGAAGAGAAAGAGGATACTCCTCTTACCATCTCGATCGGTATTGCCCACGACTTCCCAGATATCGCCAAGCTTAACGATATGGCCAACGACGCTATCGACGTTGCCCTCTCCCGTGGTGGTGACCAAGTCGTCGTCTCCCACTATGGTCAGGAACTCGCCTTCTTCGGAGGCAAATCCACAGGTGTCGAGAACACCTCGAAGGTCAAAGTCCGTTCCATGGCCGACTCTGTCGCAACCATCATCCGTGGATCCTCAAATGTCTTCATCATGGGTCACACCGACATGGATATGGATGCCTTGGGCGCTGCCCTTGGTATGATGGCGGTCTGCGATTGGGTTGGAGTCCCAAGCAAGATCGTCTACACGCCTAAGCGCGCTGAGAAGAAGACCCGTTTGGCCTTCCAATCCGCCTTCTCTAGAGACGTTCATGAAAAGATGACCATCTCTCCAGAGCAAGCCGCTTCAAGCATCAAAGAAACCACGCTTGTCATCGTCGTCGACGTCTCTAATCCTGAAATCACCATGGCCCCAAGGCTTCTTGAGCTTTCAAGCAAGACCATGATCATCGACCACCACCGTCGTGGTGAATCATACCCAGAAAGACCAGTTCTTTCTTACATCGATCCAACCGCCGCCAGCGCAACTGAACTCATCACTGAGATGATCAAATATTCGAACGCCAACCCACGTATCGAAATCAAACCTGCATTCGCAACGATCATGCTCTCCGGCATCTTCATGGATACTTCGTATTTCAAGAACAAAGCCGTTGGCATGAGAACGTTCGAAGCCGCTCAAACCCTTAAGAGCTACGGCGCTGATAACAGCATCGCCGACGACTACCTTAAGGACGAATATGAGGAATACTCCCTCATCAACAAAATCATCTCAACCATCCAGACCCCATTCTATGGCGTCGTCTATTGTGTCTCTGATGACAGAGACATCATCGAAAGGACGACCATCGCGAAGGTCTGTAACACATTGCTTCAGCTCAAAGGCGTCAATGCCGCGTTCGTTATCGGAAGAACTTCCGACAGCGAAGTCCGTATCTCAGGAAGAAGCGATGGCTCCGTGAACGTTCAGTTCATCCTTGAGAAGCTCGGTGGTGGAGGACACTTCACCAGCGCAGCCACGAACCTAGGCGACGTACCAGTCGAGAAAGCCGCCACAAGGCTCTTATCAACCTTGTCACAATATCTCGACAGCGCGAGAAACGCACTTAAAGAAGGAGATTAATTCGTATGAAAGTCATATTGCTTAAAGACGTCAAAGGAGTTGGCAAGAAAGGCGATACCAAAGAAGTCAATGACGGTTACGCCTCTAACTTCCTCATCCCAAGGGGACTCGCTTGCGTATCCACCAAAGGAAGCCAAGCCCAGCTTCAGAAAGACAACGCCGAAGAGGCCGCCAGACAAAAGAAACTCAAAGAAGAAGCCGAAGTCCTCGCCAAGAGGCTTGAGAGCATCAACGTCGAGTTCAAAGCCAAAGGCGGATCCGACGGCAGAATGTTTGGAACCATCTCCCCAAAAGAGATCGAAGAAGGCATGAAGAAGCAGTGGGATATCACCATCGATAAACGCAAATTCATCGACAAAACCCCTGCGAACGCTTTCGGATACACCAAACTCAGAATCGAATTATACAAAGGGCAAGCGGGCCAAGTCATTGGCACCGTCAGCGTCCACATCAGTGAGGACAAATAAGAATGGCCAAGAAGACGAAACTTCCATCCAACATCGAAGCTGAACGCTCAGTTTTAGGCGCGATCCTTATGGAAGCGGGCCTTGCTTCAAGCACCCTCACCTCTCTCAGAGAGGAAGACTTTTCTGGTGAAGATCCACGCAACATCCTCATCTTCAGAGCCATGAAGGAGCTTGATGCCCATAACAAACCAATCGACGCTCAGACCCTGGTTGACCAGCTCGTCAATATGGGCGTGCTCGAAGACGCCGGTTCCACCGACTACATCATGGAGCTTCTTCAGTCGCCAATTCAGTTCACCAACATTGATCACTACGTGAACATTCTCCGTAATCAGGCTGTCTTAAGAAACTACCTCACCAAACTCGAATCAATCCTCAAGGAATATAACGAAAAGGGAATCGAAGATATCAGCGATTTCATTTCGGTGAACACGCAGGAACTCTCTGACATTGCCTCAAAGAGGCAGATTGCCAACTTCATCTCGGCTAGAGACGTTAGTGACATGACAAGAGAGAACATCCGCAGAGAGTCCAAGATCGCCAACAACGGCATCACCGGAATTGATACTGGTTTCACCAAACTCAACGCCTTCACTCATGGCTGGCAAAAAGGCAACCTCATCATCCTTGCCGCCCGTCCTTCCATGGGAAAGACCGCTTTGATGCTTAACTTCGCTCTCAAAGCCACCCAGAACACCAATAAAACGGTCGCCATCTTCTCTTGCGAAATGGCCAACGACCTCATCATGAAACGTCTTATCGCCAGCGAGGCCCTCGTCGATATCGGCGACCTCTCAACCGGCCGTTTAAGGAAACGCGAGATGGAGAAGGTCGATGCCGCGCTCAAATCAATCGGCAACACCAAGCTCTATTTCGACGACACTCCAAACCAGGCGTTAGGAGATATCGTTGCCAAGTCCCACAAACTCAAAGCCAACAACCCAGATCTTGCGATGATCTTCGTCGACTACATCAACATTGTTGATGTCCAAGGCAAATACGACAGCCGTACCCTTGAGATCGGCGCTATCACCAAGACCTTGAAACAGCTTGCCCGTAACCTTGAAGTCCCAGTCATGGCCCTCGCCCAGGTCAGCCGTGAAGCGGATAAGAACGAAAGCCACATTCCAAGCCTTGCCAACTTAAAAGAGTCTGGCAACATCGAGCAAGACGCTGACATCGTTTTGATGCTTTACCGTCCACAGTACTACAAGAACCAGGGCATGAAAGTCAAAGAGAGCAACCCTCTTAAGAGCAACGAAGCCCAAGAGGCCGAAGAGCAAAACGAACAGGTCGACAATTCTGGCAAGCCAGAGGGTGCCACCCTTGTCGTTGCTAAGAACCGTAACGGTCAGCAAGGCAAGATGACCATCATGTTCACCCCAAGGAACCAGCGTTTTGATAATGCCGCAGAAGAAAGCTACGAAGAGATGGGTGGCCGCTACCACGCACCTTCTTCCTCCTCTAATAGCGGTATCGATATTTCAGAAGAATAAAAATGATTTCCTTTGTCGTTGTCGGAAGTGGTTCTAAAGGTAACGCCACTTTGCTTTTTGACGAAGAAACCCTCATCCAAATCGATATGGGTCTTCCGATGAAAAGAGTAAGTGCCGCTTTAGCCTCAATTAATAAAAATAAAACGGATTTGCAGGGGATTTTGGTCACGCATGAACATACGGACCATGTCAAAAACCTTTCGATGTACAAAGGGAAAGTCCCAATTTACGCCTCAAAGGGAACGATTGATTATCTCGACCATGAAGTCGTGCCTTTTGATTCCTTTGAGATCGGGAGTTTGACCATCATTCCATTCATGACTAGCCACGATGCTTCAAACCCAGTTGGCTATGTCGTCATTTCTGGTGAAAGCAAGCTCGTCTATCTCACTGACTCAGGATATATTCCCGAAGAGTCTCTTAGCTACCTAAAGGACGCTGACTATTACATCATGGAATCAAACCATGACCTCAAGATGCTTCTTAAGAGCAATAGGCCTGCGGTCTTGAAGAGAAGGATCAAAGGAGATGAAGGGCATCTCTCAAACGTTGACAGTGCTCTCTACCTCTCTGAGCTTGTAGGACCTAAAACAAAAGGGATTTATCTCGCTCACCTCTCTGAGGAATGCAATCTCCCTGAACTTGCTTTAGAGGCCTATCAAAAGACATTCAGAAAGAAAGAAGTTCCATATAACATCGACATCGTTTGCCTTAAGCAACACGAATCAACAAGAGGAGGGGACTTATGAAGATAAGACTGCTTGTCGTTGGGCATCTCAAAGAGACCTACTGGAAAGAGGCCCAAAACGAATACCTTAAGCGACTCACTCCTTATGCGAAGGTGGACATCGAAGAGGTCGATGACCTCCCTTCCAAGAAAGGCGATTCCCTTGCCGAGATGGAAGAGGTCAAGAACAAGGAAAACGAGAAGATCCTCGCGAAAATCAAACCTAATGACTTCGTCATCCTTCTTGATTTAGGCAAAGAACAACCAGACTCAGTTGAATTGTCCTCACGCTTAGATAAGTGGATGAGGGACGGAGGTTCCTCAATCACTTTTGTCATCGGAGGATCCTTAGGCTTATCTAGTGAGATGAGAAAGAGAGGGAACGCCACGCTCACTCTCTCAAAGATGACCTTCACTCACCAGATGACGAGAATCATTCTCTTGGAACAGATATACCGCTCATTCAAGATTCTTCACAACGAGCCTTATCACAAATAGAATATTTGAGATAAAATACTTACCGTTATGATTTACCTAGAATTTGACAAATACACTCCATACGTTGATAAAGAAAACCCATTCTGCAACGCATACACCACCAAAGAAGGACACCTCTTCTTCGTTGAGCCTTGGTTCTATGTCGGACTAACCGGCTTCAAAGAGAAGAGAGCGGAACGCTTTGATGAGATCATGAAAGCCATCGACGAGATCGTCGCGAAGAACGAAAGAGTTATCTTCACCGGCGACTTCGAATCACCATTCATCGTGAGAGACGGATTCATCTATCGTGAGATTCACGACATCACCGATCCTCTTAAGATCTACGTCGAAGACAAGAGCCGCGGAAGCGACTACGGCGACTAATAAGCAAAAAGAAAACGCCCCATCTAATCGGTGAGGCGTTTTTATTATTTCTTATTCGTACTGAGGACGAAGCTGTCTTGTGCTCATCCACATGGTTCTCGCACCCATTAAGAAGAGGAAGAGGAACATGGTGAAGTTCGCAAAGAGAGGGATGAATCCGATAAGTGAGAGGATGCCAGGGGCAAGCGACTCCCAGTAGCTGATCTTCTGGGTCTGCCAGAAGGTAAGGACATGGAATGGGTTAGTCTTTTTGCCTCTTGTCATAAGGAAGATGAGAAGACCGTAGAGGAAGACAAGGCCAACGTTGATGGCAAAGGCGATGCCGGTGTATTGCCAGGCAAGAGCGATCTTGGTGCTTTCATAGGAAGCAGCGAAGAATCCTTTATAGGCTTCGATGACTTCGTCTCTGTGTGCGGCGGTGCCATAGATATGCTCATAGGCTTCGCCTTTCATGTTCTCGCTATAGAGGTTCTTGAGATCGAACTTCTCAGCGAAATCATATTTGCCCTGCATAGCAGCTTTGTAGGAAGCAGCTCCAGAAGGCTGTTTGAAGGCGACGAACGTTTCTTCGCCGAAGACGATGAGGTTGGTGGACCAAGTGGTCTCAGCGGTGTTGAGTCCGGTGTTTGGATCATTCTTGGCAAGAATGACTGTGGTGATGTAGTTGTATAAGGAAGAGCCTGCGAGTTTAGCGTCGCTTACATAGTAAACAGCGAGGTCGCAGTGGGTGACATCTTTCATGACTGGTTTGGCTTCGGAAGAACCCTCTTCGGTAACGAGCTTGGATTCTTTGACGGTGTAGTAGTGGCCATAGAAGTCAGCCTGATTGCCATCTTTGTCTTTGCAGACCTTTTTCCAATCTTCTTCGTTGACGGTTAATTTGTTGCCTTCGATCTTCATGGAGACGTTTTCATCATGAAGGGCTTTCTCGAATTCGGTTAAGGAAGTGTCGAGGCTGTAATTCTGACCGCTGAAGAAGGAGGCACCACTTCTGGTGAAGTAGCTGACCATAGTTGGGATAACGGCGATAATGCAGGCCACGATAGCCACGCAGATAGCCGCATACCAAGGCTTTTTGGTTCCGCCTTCGATACATCTGTCGTTAGAGATAAGGGTGCTGAAAAGGAATTTGATATTGGCCCAAAGACCCGATGATTTCTTTTCTTTTTGCTGTGTAGGTTTGACTGTTGTCGCTTTTATTTTTCTTTTTGCCATAGTAGTTTTGTAATTTTACGCAAGGAAACTCTACAACAAAGTTGGTGCTTAGGCAATTAAACCTTTTAGGTTTGGAAAAAGGAAAAAGTTGCTAATGCCTCAAAAATAGTTATACTAAATCACCCAAGCACAAACTTGGGATTGTTCTAATAGTTGGGGTCGTTCCGGTTTTGACGGGGGATTGATCTGGCCTGGATTGCAGTGGTCTGATAAACCTTAAGATCAAAAACCAATAACTGACAACAGTTA